>JAUZEM010000512.1 GCA_030839005.1 Actinomycetota bacterium
AGCGGCTGCTGCATGTTCACCGATCGCGAATAGAGATCGAGCAGCGTCCCCTTCTTCGGGAATCGGCGGCCGGTCGCAGCCGCGCCTTGTTCCTCGCGCACGAGGTCGATCACGTCGGCCGCGTCCCCGGCGTCGAGGACCGAGAATCCCTCCGGCAACCCCAGCGCGACCGCGTGACGCCGCAATGTGCGATGCGCGATGGAGTGGAACGTGCCGGCAACGACGCGACCCTGCCGGCGGCGACGCGCCGAGGCCCTCGCCGAGCCGGCCAGCTGGGACTCGATTCGGTGCGACATTTCGCGCGCGGCGCGCCGCGTGAACGTCAACGCCATGACGCGCTCCGGCGGTATCCCGCCGCCGATCAGCCAGGAGATCCGCGCCGTGAGCGCAGTCGTCTTCCCCGTGCCGGCGCCGGCCAGGATTCGCAGCTGATCGCCGTCGAACGTCGCCGCGGCCCGTTGCTCTTCGTTGAGGCGGTCGAGCGCGGCGAACATGTGTTCGCATCATAGGCCGCCGGCAGGGGTGTGCCGAGGAACGCCAAACGGGCGCTTACTCCTCGTCGGGCTGGTGCGGATCGTCGAGTGTGAGCCCCAACTCGTCGAGCTCCGTCTGATCGAGCTCCAGCATCTCCTCGACCGATACCTCGCCGTCGTCCTCTTCCACCGCGTCGGCCTCCGCATCGGCAAACTCGCTCAGGTCGTCGCGAACCGCTCGCTCGTCCTCCCTTGCGAGCTCGCGTTGTTCCTCCGGACCCGGTTCGCCTCGCCGTCCGCGTGCCGCGCTCATGATCGTCTCCACATACGTCGGTTCTGCCTATCACCATAGGCAAACTCCATCACCGCAGACACGAGGACAACGTCACTGCGACGGGTCGCGACCGGTGTACGCGAGCAGCTTGTCTTGAGCCGAGGCGTTGCTCGCGACTTTCACCTCGGGCTTGAAGACACCCTTGCGTTGGTCATCGGTGAAGCGGCCGTGGATCATGTCGAAAGCCGCCTCAGGGAGGCCTTTGGGCATGGTCGCGTCCTGCGCGCTCGCCTTCGCCAGATCCCAGCCGTGCAGGAGCTGATCACTGAACGCAATTCCCAGAGAGGGGCCGGTCTTCTCGATGACGCCGGGCGCCCGATACGCGCTCACGATCTCGGCGCGCGCGGCGTCGAAGTCGGCGACGGGGTCGTCGCCGATCAACTCAGGCGGGTTGGGCGATGGCGGCGGGTTCTCCTCGCCCCGCGCGGCGCCGAGGAAATAGCGCTGCGTGTCGAGCATGTGATTCATCAACGTCGCCACGTCCCAGTCGTCGCAGGGCGTCGGGGCGTCGAGCTTCTCCGTAGCGCCGGCCACCTTCGACGCTGTCCATGTTCCGGCGCGCTCATAGAGGTCGAGAAGATCTCGTTCCATAACATTGCCTCCGTTCAGGAGAAGCTCTCCCCATTGTGTACTCGTCCACGCAGGTACCTGGGCCGTGGAGCGGAGTCGCCGAAGTGCCTCGGAGGGCCGTCACTGCTGGTCCGCTCTTCTGCGTGTCTACCAGACCGGGCGAACTTCAAGGCCTGGTCGTTTGCAGTCGATGGAGAACATGAAGGCATTTGTGGCTTGAAGGCCGGTGCCTTCGCCGTTCCCTCGACCTTCCTGGGCGCGTTCGCGAGCAAAGAGGGACGAAGTGCACCAGGACACGCTGGACAGAGACCCGATCCGCCAAAAGGATCGGCTCACGGCCGATCGTGCCGAACCGGGGAAGCTGACCGCTCGCGCAACGCCCGTCGCCGTTTACCCGTGCCTGGCATTGGCGGGCATCGGAACGTATTACCTCCTTCCCGAAGCTGGTGTTGCGCAGGCCGCGCTGTTCGTTCTTTTCAATGCCGTCGCGATGTTCGCGGCTTGGCGAGCCGCCGGTCGAGCCCGTGGGACGGACCGAATGGTGTGGACATCGGTCGCTGTTGCCTTGACGCTGGCGACACTTGCGAACGTGCCGTACTACGCCTTCCCCCTCATCGTCGGGCGGCCCATCCCTTTCCCATGTCCCGTCGACGTCCTGTTCCTATCGACGCAGCCCTGCTTCATCGTCGCGCTGCTCGCGCTCGCGAGACAACGACGCCGTGGGGACAGGGCAGGCGACGCGCTCGACGCGGCCATCGTCGTCGTCGGTGGCGCATCTCTGATGTGGCAATTCGTCATCGCGCCCGTTGTAAACCAAAGCGGAATGTCGAGCTTGGCGCACGTCACCGCGGTTGCATACCCGGTATCGGACCTCATGGTCTTCGCGGTGCTGGTCCGGCTGGTGATGGCGGTAAGTCACCGAACCGCTTCCATGCGATTTCTCCTCGCCGGCATCGCATCGCTACTTGCTGCCGACGTGCTCCTCGCGATTCAGCTCTCGAGTGGCAGCTACCACGTCGGCGGTCCAGTGGACGGGATGTGGATGGCGTACTACGCGCTCATCACCGTGGCCGCGCTACATCCCAGCGCAAGGCGACTCTCTCGCCGTTCGGCTGCCGTTGAGAAGGGCATTTCCTCGGCTCGCCTCGCGGTCATGTGCGGCATAGTCCTCGTCGGGCCGCTGGTACTCCTGACGAGCCGGCGCGGGGCGGCCTTCGTGGAAGCGGCGTCTCTCGTCGCGTTCGTCTTGGTCATGACCCGCATGATGGGCCTGAATCGCCGCCTCATGTCCGCCGGTGTCGAGCTACACAGGCGTGCCTCGACGGACCTTCTCACGGGTTTGGCCAACCGGACCGAGTTCCGCTACCGGCTGCAGCTGGCCCTCACGCCGGCCGAGGACCGCGTGGGTGATGTTGCCCTGCTCTTCCTCGACCTTGACGACTTCAAAGACGTGAACGACACACTTGGACACGCCGCCGGAGACGCCCTCCTCGAGGTGGTTGCCGAACGGCTCCGGCAGGTGGTCCGGTCCGATGATCTGGTGGCGCGACTCGGCGGCGACGAGTTCGCAATGCTTTTCCAGGGTCGCGATGCACTTGCTCACGCGATGACCGTAGGGGAGCGGGCGGTTGAGGCCGTCGCCGAACCGGTGGAGGTGAACGGCACCTCCGTGCACGTCGGTGCCAGCGTCGGGCTCGCAACGACTTGCGACGGCAGCGATCTCGACACGCTCATGCGCGAAGCCGATGAGGCCATGTACACCGCCAAGCGCCTTGGCAAGAACCGAATCGAGCGTTATGACAGCGCGCTCCACGATGCAGTGACGGCGCGACTCGCGCTGACGGCGGACGTGGACAAAGCCGCCGAGCGGGGGGAGCTGGTCGTCGATTACCAACCCGTGGTCGACCTCGCGACTGGTGCCGTGTTGGGCGTCGAGGCACTCGTCCGTTGGCAGCACCCGACTCGCGGTCTGTTGCCGCCGTCTGCATTCATCGGCATCGCCGAGGAGACAGGCGCGGTGGCCTCGATCGGCTCCTGGGTGCTCGAGACCGGAGCCAAGGACCTATGTGCGTGGCAGCGCCGCTTTAACCTTCCGGAGCTCGTTCTGAATGTGAACGTCTCAGTTCGTGAGCTCGAAGAACCCGGCTTCGCGAGCCACGTTGCGGACATTCTCGTCCGAGCCGGGCTGGACCCCCGCAGCCTGGTCGTCGAGGTAACAGAGTCAGTGTTCGCCGACCCGGCGGGCGGAGCGGCCAATACTCTCGTCGCGCTGCGTTCGATGGGCGCGCGAGTCGCCCTGGATGACTTCGGAACCGGATACTCCAACATTGCCTACCTGCGCACGTTCCCGGTTGACATCATCAAAATCGACCGGTCCTTCATCTCGGGCGATTACGGGGACGACTGGGACTACGCGCTTGTCGAGGCGATCCTCGATTTCGGGCGCCGACTCGGGCTCGACACCGTCGCCGAAGGAATCGAAGAGGTCGACCAGCTCCTCCGGTTGCAAAACATCGGCTGTCGGAGCGGTCAAGGCTTCCTGCTTTCCCGACCCGTCCCCGCCTCGGCTATCGAGGACCTTCTCTCCGAAGGGTCTCCGTTGCTGCCGCTACCTCTGCGTGCAAGCTTGCAGCCCTTGAGAAGGTCCGCCTGACAGGTTGGCGGGTGACGCGCTCCTGTAACAGGTGACGCGCAGGATCTCAGGATGCGATACCTGGACACGGGCACGGTGCCGACGCTCGGGTGCGCCAGCTCGAGACAGAGATGAAGCCGACGAGCCACCCGGGGTACCGTTTGCTCATAGAGGTGCGGGGGGTCGGTTCGTGAGCGACGTTGGTTTCGACGAGCGCCTTGTGCCGCGCGAGCGGACATGCGCTGCGTGTGGGTCGGCGAATCTTGCTGACGCGCGCTTCTGCTCACAGTGTGCGGCGCCTTTCGCCGGGCCGGGACCGGCACGCCCGCCGGCGCCGGCTACGGAGGAACGGCGCCAGATCACCGTGCTCTTCTCGGATGCGTCGGGCTACACCGAGATGGCCGAGCATCTCGATCCGGAATTGGTTCGCGAGCTCATGGGCCTCGTGTACGAGCGGGCCGGACAGATCGTGGAGAAGTACGGAGGCCGCATCGACAAGCTGATGGGCGACGCGGTGCTCGCGGTCTTCGGCAATCCGGTCGCGCACGAGGACGACGCCGAGCGTGCGGTGCGCGCCGCGCTCGATCTTCATGCCGCGGTCGACGACATGCGTCCGGACTTCGAAGCGCGCGCCGGTCGTTCATTCGCGATGCACAGCGGGGTCAACAGCGGCGTCGTCGTGACCGGTGAGCTCGACGGTGATCGGGCGAGCGGACCGCTGGGCGACATGGTGAACGTCGCGTCGCGATTGCAATCGTTGGCGGCGCCGGGCGAGATCCTGATCGGTCCGGAAACGCGTTCGCTCGTGCATGGCCGCTTCGAGCTGACCGACCTCGGTGCACGCGAATTGAAGGGCCGCCGCGAGGCGGTTCGGGTCAATCGGGTCGAGGGCCTCGCCGGCGAACTCGCAACGCCGTCACGGCGATCGAGCGCCTTCATCGGCCGTCAGGAGGAGCTCGGCATACTGCTCGGCGCGGTCGAACGGTTGCGTGACGGCGAACGCTCGCTCGTCACCGTGTGCGCGGAAGCCGGAGCCGGGAAGAGCCGGCTCCTGGAAGAAGTGCGTGCCCAACTCGATCCCGACGTGCAGTGGCTCGAAGGACGCGCGTATCCCTACACCGCAAACATTCCCTACGCGCCGGTCCTCGATCTGCTGAACCACGCCGCGGGCATCGACGAGCACGACACGTCCGACGAGGTCCGGGCCAAGCTCGACGCGATGGTCGCGCGGAACCTGCCGGGCGACGAGCGCACGATGGGCGCGCTCGCATATCTCTACGGCATCACCACCGAATCGACGGTCGACCTCGAGTCGTTCCGCGCCGTGCTCCTCGCGTCGCTCACCGCGCTCATCGACGCCGTTGCCCGGCGCGCACCGACCGTCGTCTGCTTGCAGGACCTGCACTGGGTCGACCCGTCAACCGCCGATCTCGTACGCGAGCTCGCGGTCGCCCAATCGGCTCCTGTGGTGATGCTCTGCAACTTCCGGCCCGGCTTCTCGCTGGATGCACCCGGTGAGCGGGCGATTCACCTCACCGAAATGTCGGGGCGACAGACGCGCGACCAACTCATATCTCTGCTCGCTGCCGACCCGCCCGAGGAGCTGATTGCGGTCGTCACCGCCCGCACCGACGGCAACCCGTTCTTCGTCGAGGAGATCGTCAACAGCCTGATCGAGACCGACGTATTGGTCCACGAGGCAGAAGGCTGGGTGTTGCGCCGCGGGCTCGACGAGCTCGCAATTCCGAGCACGATCCGGGGCCTGATCGCCGCCCGCATCGACAACCTCGACCCGAATCGCCGCCGCGTATTGCGCGAGGTCTCGGTCGTCGGCCGCGAGTTCCTTTACGGTCTCGTGCGCAGCGTCACGACCGCGCCCGATGACCTCGACGGCAGCCTGGCCGACCTCACTGCGGCCGACCTCATTCGCGAGAAGGCCGCCGATCCCGAGCTCGAATACATCTTCAAGCACGCGCTCACGCAGGAAGTCGCGTATGACGGGCTGCTGCGCCGCGAACGTCAGGCACTGCACGAGCGCGTCGCGCAGGCGATTGAGGCCCTGCTCGGCGACCGCGCCGGTGAGTTCGTCGAGACGCTTGCGTACCACTACGAACGCAGCGGTCATGTCGTCGAAGCGGTCCGCTACCTGCGGCGTGCGGGGCGCAAGGCGATGGACCGCTATGCGATCGTCGAGGCGCACGCGCACTACCGGTCGGCGTACAGCCTGCTGACCGGGGAGGAGGTCGATGTCGATGGCGGAACGCGCGACCGCCTTCTGATGGAGCTGATCCTCGACTGGGCCTTCGCGTTCTACTACACGGCCGAGTTCAACGAGCTGCATCGACTGCAGACGCTCCACCACGAGCTGCCGGAGCGCGTGGGCGACGATCGGCTGGCCGCGCGGTGGATCGCCTGGGCGGGTCACAGCGCATTCCTGCACTTGAACGACATGCCGCATTCCCGGCGCCTGCTCGACGAGGCGATCGAGCTGGGTCGGCGCTGCGACGACCCGACCGCGCAAGCCCTCGCGCTCGCGTGGTTGACCTGGACTCTCTGGACCGAGGGCAATACCGCGCGCGCGGTGGAGGTTTGGCCGCAGCTCGAACCACTCCTCGCGCGCGTCGAGGATCCGCATGATCGGCGCTACGCACACATCAAAGGTCTTGGCGGCGTCGGCACCGCGACTGCGTTGCGGGGAGACACGCGCACCGCTCGTTCGATAGCAAACGAGCTCCTCGCCATCGGTGAGCAGACCGGCAACCGGCGAGCCGCGGCCATGGCGCACGGGGTATTGGCCCCCACCGAGCTGATAGTCGGCAACATCGAAGCCGCCCTTGCCGAAACCGAGCTCGCAGTCGCGTGCGAGGCCGACCCCATCTACGCCCTGGCCAGCGGTCTGTGGTCAGCAGGGATCAATGCGCCGATGGGCGACGCGGACCAAGCGCGGCAGATGATCGACGAGTTCCGGCCGCTCACCGTGCAGTTCGAGCTCCCGACGTCGAGAGGTTTCTTCGACACCTGCTCGGCCATGCTCGCGATCGTCACGGGCCAGATGAGCCGCGGCGCGCGCGACCTCACCGAGATCCGTGAACGAGCCGAGCGCGCCGGGAACGCATGGAACTGCCTGCAGATCGACCTGTTCTTCGCGCTGATATACGCACGGATCGCGACCGGTGCGGTGAGTGGCTCGCTCGCCGGAGCGCTGCGCAATCCCGGATTCGTGCTCCGGCACGCGCGCGGCGCGGGCAAGCGCGGACGCGCCGCGCTCGAACACCTCGCCGCCACGATCGACGCTCGCGGATACCCCGGGCAGCGCCCGATCCTCGAGTTCGAGCTGGCCAAGCTCGCGATGCACGACCGGCGACCCGACGATGCCCGCGCTCACGCGCGGCGCGTCGTGGAGCTGCTCGCCGACGAGCCGGAGGCAACGCTCTACCGCGACGCGGCCGACCTCCTGAACAGGCTCTGACGGGGCGGCGGGGGATTCTGTGTCAACTTCAGGTTTGATCACGATCCTGTTCACCGATCTCGTCGGCTCGACCGAGCACGCATCGGAGGTGGGCGACGCCGCGGCCGACGAGTTGCGCCGCGACCACTTCGCCTCGTTGCGCGAGGCGGTCGCCGCCACCGGCGGAACCGAGGTGAAGACGATCGGCGACGCGGTGATGGTCTCCTACCCGGGAGCGGCCGACGCGCTGGCCGGCGCGGTCGCGATGCAGCGCGCAGTCGACCGCCACAACCGGCGCCTCGAAGGACGACGGCTCGAAATGCGCGTCGGCATAAGCGTCGGCGATGCAACGTTCGAGGACGGCGACTGGTTCGGTACTCCGATCGTCGAGGCGTCCCGCCTCTGCGCGGCAGCCACGGGCGACCAGATCCTCGTGAGCGACCTGGTACGGGCCCTCGCCGGCTCGCGCACCGAGTTCGACGTCATCCCCTTGGGCAGTCGGGAGCTCAAGGGATTGCCCGCACCGCTCTCAGTGTGCGAGGTCGAGTGGCGGGCGCCCGTCGATTCGACCACGGTGCCGCTCCCCGCGTTCGTCGACACGGCGCCGACGTTTCCGTTCGCCGGACGCAGCGAGGTGTACGACACCGTGCTCGCGGCGTGGAAGGAGACCGCCGAGGGCGCGCGGCGCGCGGTGCTCGTGTCGGGCGAGCCGGGTATCGGCAAGACGCGTCTCGTGAGCGAGCTCGTGCGGCACGCGCACGAGTTGGGGACGACCGTGCTGTGGGGTCGCTGCGACGAAGAGCTCAGCGTTCCGTTCGAGCCCTTCGCCGAAGCGTTGCGGCATTACGTCGCGTGTGTGCCCGCAGACCGCGTCAAGGCCGAGCTCGGTTCGCTCGGCGGCGAGCTGACGCGCGTGCTGCCCGACCTCTCGGCGCGGGTTTCGGGTCTCGCGGCGCCGGTGCAAACCGATCCCGAGACCGAGCGGCACCGCTTGTTCGAAGCGGTCAGCGACTTCCTCGCCGCGATGTCGGTCACGGACCCCGTGATTCTCGTGCTCGACGACATCCACTGGGCCGACAAGCCGTCGCTGCTCATGCTGCGGCACATCCTTCGTTCGGGGTCACCGATGCGGCTATTGGTGCTCGCGACGTACCGCGACACCGACCTCGACCGGACGCATCCCCTTGCCGACGTGCTCGCCGACCTGCGGCGCCAGACCGGCGTCGACCGGGTCGACCTGGGCGGGCTCGGACCGTCGGAGGTCGCGTCGTTCATGGAAGCGGCCGCCGGCCACGACCTCGACGAGCCCGGCGTCGCGCTCGCGCAGGCCGTCTTCGCCGAGACGCAGGGAAACCCGTTCTTCGTCGGCGAGGTGTTGCGCCACCTTGCGGAGTCGGGCGCGATCGTGCAACGCGACGGCCGGTGGACCAGCGACATGACGCTCGAGGAAGTCGGCATCCCCGAAGGCATACGCGAGGTTCTCGGTCGCCGGCTCTCGCGTCTCTCGGAGACCGCAAATCGGGCTCTCGCCGTCGCCGCGGTGATCGGTGCGACGTTCGACCTCGCGACCATCGAGGCCGCGGGTGGCCCGACGGGCGACGAGCTGTTCGACGCGCTCGACGAGGCCGCGGTCGCCTCGATCGTGCGCGAGGTGTCCGGCACCGTCGGCCGCTACACGTTCGCCCAC
>JAUZEM010000522.1 GCA_030839005.1 Actinomycetota bacterium
TCCTCGTGACAGCAACATATTGGGTATTCCGGCAAGCAACAGGATGGGAACGAGCAACGGTTGGATGTACAGCAGCACTACGAGCAGACCCACGGTGCCGATCGCTCCACCGATGAGACCAAAAACAGATGTGGTCACCGTGGTCGGCTGAATGATGGCATTGGTCTGTACGCGCTGCAGCTGGTCGTAGAACTTGGAAGACTCGTAGAACTCCAGCCCCACTCGACCGGTCACGTCGAGCAACCGTCGCCATGCGGTAAGGGAAACCTCCTCACCGAGCAGTCGCTGCTGCTGCTGCTGAAGCGTCGAAGCCGCCGCGCCAACAGCCGTGACCAGGGCGAGGCTGACCACAACCGGGATGAGCCTCCCGACAGCGGTGCCGCTGCTGCCTGCACCGATGATGGCGTCGAGCGCCAGCTTCCCGACGGCGACCAGCGCGCTCACCATCAACGCACCGAGAACCTGCAGGCCAGCGGCGACAAGGAACCCCCGGCGGCTTGCCTCCCAGGTCAGCCTCAGCGCGCTGGCCACGACGTGGGGCAAGCGTCGGGCGCTCACCCGTTGTGAGGCCGACTCCATGTAGACGTCCATCGGATCAAGACGTTTACTTTCGTGCGGCTCCTCGTCGCTGCCTGTGGTGTACGACACGAAAGACACCCCCTCTCTCGTGGCGCCATTCCCGGGGGTGCGGTCTGCAAGGGTCAACCATGCCGGCCCCGGGCCGCCATGGGGGCACGCTTTGTGAACGAATGCCAGCTCGCCGACGGACTCTCTCGCGTCGAGAGCGACAGCGTCCCGGCACTGAACCTTCCCTCGAAACGCGAACCGGGAGGAAAGCGACTGATGGCGAAGTGGTCGGCAGCTAGCCACGAGTTCGCCGCGACCGATGGCCGAGGTAACCGAGGGGGTACGACGTCATCGACGAATGCGGCCATCCGATTCACCATCAACCGCAGCATCAGTTCCAGCCCGAATGACTCGGCTCGCCCCAGAAGGGAGGACACGGAAGGCGTACTTTTTTTCAGGGCCTGCTGCAGGTCTAGCAGATATCGCAGCTTGTCGGCGCCCGAAAAGCACCCGTGCAGCGCAAGATGCAGAATAGTATCGATCTCACCGAAAGTCCGAACAGTCAACCCGTCGAGCTGGACTTCACGCGAGTCGGCAAACAAATGGGCTGCACTCATCGAGAACCTGGCTCGAAGCTCGGCCTTGTTGATGACATCCCAGTGCAGATCGAGAAGAGTGCCGTTATGGAGAAGCAGGCTGAGTTCGCCTCGGCCGAGGCGGTACATCGTGCTGGGGTGCTCGGAGGGCGGGTTCTGGGCGCCGTTGCGGGTTAGCACCTCGACCGCACGTTCGATCTCGTCGGGGCGGACAAGTACGTCGAGATCGCTATAATCTCGCGATCGGGGCCGCTCGTATATCACGTCGGACAGCACCGGTCCCTTAAAAACGAGCCAATCGATACCAGCCTCGGCGAACACGCGTTGCACGAATCGCATGTCAGCCATCGTGCGGAGGTACTCGCCAGCGACCCGTCGTCGAATGGCCCGAACGAAGGTCTCGGCGCTCGACGGCTCCATGTGGACGGCAAGCATGGACAGTACGCCGTGCTGGACCGCTCGTTCGACCCACAGAGCGGTGGATGGTGGCGGCAGCGGCAGCGGAGAGGAAGCAGCGATCGCTCGTACGGCGGCGTGCACGTACCGATTACCGATGTCCAAGCGGGCCACGGCCCGATCGATACTTCGACGGGATGCGCACCCCACCACATGAACCTTCACGGCCACAACGACTCTGTCGACGCAACATGAACGTCTTGACATATCCCGGACGGCCGTACGCTCCGACCGCAGATCAATCCAAGCTCGTCACCATTCGCGCGATGCACTCTTACGCTGTCCAGCAGGCGCCGCACTCCAAAAAAATCGTCTGTATTGGCGCAATCGTTACGACCTGGTGTTACAGTTCTCAATGCGGGTGACGTGTTCGAAACTCTCGTCCTGATTAACACGTCCGAGTCGCTCACGACTCGAGGAACCCCCGCTCCTGGCATGTGAGCAAGAAGGCGTCGACGTCTGTCGCGGCCTCGTCCTCGGTGACGTCGTAGGTCTGGCGGAGACGTGTCACCAGATCCTGGCGTGTGGAGCCGTCGACCAGCGCGGGCCACAACACGCTGCCCGAATGGTTGATACCCAGGTATGTCGACGCCTCCAGGTCGAGCAGGATGGTCTCGCCATCGACCTGTTGCCACGCGACTGCCCCCTCGCGCAGCTTCAGTAGAGGTCCAGATCCGTGTATCACGTCCACTCCTTTCGTTGGATGGACTGACCGGCAACGCACCGCGCGACTGCCCACCCGTACCCGTCGGTGCCGAAATCGACGAGCTCGAAGCCGGCCTCAGACATCTCTGACTCCAGCTCGGCCTTGGTGAAAAAATGAACCAGACTCGGGGCCAGTGCATCACCGAACACCACCGGGTCGTGACGCAACAGCCGTCGCAGAGGGTTAGCGATCCGCGTGATGATTCGGAACCGCACGTTCTCGTCCCTCTCTCGGGGATGGAAGGAAACGAGCACGGGAGCATGCGCAGGTAGCCGCTTCGCGGCCTCCTGCAGGAACGCCACCCTGCGGCCGCGGCCAGAGATAAGCATGTACCCTCCCCAGCCGACGATCACACCATCGGCATCGACGGCGTCGGCCGGCCAGCGGTCGCGCTCGGACGGCCTAATCTCCGCGGAAATTCCGTCAGCAGCGAGCAGACTATTGCCGAACCGAACGAGATCCCGGTGCGGTTCGAAGCCGACCACCTCGTAGCCCGCCTTATCGAGAGCCAGTACCTCGCGGCCACCACCCGCGCTCGTGACGACGATCCTGCGCACCCCGTCGAAGTGCGCGTCGATGGCAGCCTGCTCCCAGGGAAAGAGGCCGCCACGGTTGTAGGACTCCGTCACATACATCGCGTTGCGGTCGTAGTAGACCTCGTCAATCCGTGCCGCTTGCTCGTGCGACAACACGCCGAGCCAGATGCCCTCGAAGCAGCCGCGGATCGCGATGAATGCCTTATTCACGAGCCGGTTGGACTGGTGGTACCACCGGGCCACCCGGTCCTTATCCCCGCTCACAACTCGACTCTCGCCTGCGGTGGATCCTCGGTCACTGTCCAGGCCCTTCCCGCGACTGAGCTGATCGACAGCGCTTGCC
This sequence comes from Actinomycetota bacterium, assembly GCA_030839005.1. Classification (GTDB taxonomy): domain Bacteria; phylum Actinomycetota; class Acidimicrobiia; order IMCC26256; family PALSA-610; genus PALSA-610. Next base: position 3,205 of record JAUZEM010000522.1, read on the forward strand.
CGTCATCATGAAGTCGCGATTGGCAGCTGCGGTGTTACGGGGCAGACCGGTCAGCGTAGAGAGGAACGACAACGGTACCCGACATGTAACACTCGCCCCGGTAACGCCGAGTGTTAGAGGTCACCTACTGCATACCGAAAGTTAGGGACCTTGACATAATGGGCAGCACGGTGCGGGTCGTCGTGCAGGATCATCGCCGCCTGATTCGGGAGGGCTTGGTCGACCTGCTCACTACCGAGCCTGGCATCGAGGTGGTGGCCGCGGTCGCGTGGGCCAAGGAGCTGTTTAGAATCACCGCAGATTTCGACGTTTTACTGAGCGCCGACGAAGATCACCCCGAGAGCCTATCCAAGGTCGTACGGTTCAACGACACCGACTCGACCGAGCAGCTTGTCGACAGCCTGCGATGCACATCCCGACCGGAAGGTGGCGATCCGCCGGTATCACCCCATGTGCATACCGCGCGACCTCTGCTGACCCCGCGCGAAGTCCAGGTCATGCAGGGAATCGCCAAGGGCCTGGCGACTGCGCAAGTCGCGGTCTCGCTCGGGATCACTCGGAAGTCGGTCGAGAACCACAAGCAGCGCATCTTTGCGAAGCTGGGAGTTCAAAGCCAGGCTCATGCGGTGGCGGTGGCGGTCGGCTCCGGGCTGCTGGACCCTGCGGCTCAAAGCCGTCACCGGCGCACCGGATGAGGGTCATGATCGCCGATCCGTCGACGCTGTTACGCGGCATTCTCGTCGGCGTGTTCAACGATGTTGCAGATGTCGTGGTCGCCGGGGCGGTGGCATCGTTGGGCGAGCTGCGTGGCGGTTGCCAGCGCGACAAACCGCACGTCGTGCTCGCTGGTACGTCGTTTCCCGACGGTCTCATGGCGGACGCCATCGCGGATGTCTTGCTGATCGGGGCGCGGGTACTCGTCGTCTGCGACGCGCAATCGGCAGTGTCGGCGTCTGGACTGTTGTTCGCAGGTGCCTCGGGGTGCCTCTTCGTCGAGGATGCCGGGCCGGTCGAGGTGGTCGAGGCCACCCGAGCTGTCGCCGCCGGAAACGCGGCTCTGCATCCCGCGGTTGCCGCAGCAGTTCTGCAACAGTGGCGCTCATCGCCGGTAGGAACCGCAGCCGACACAGGAAGCTCAGTCATGGCTCTGGATGCCGAG
>JAUZEM010000545.1 GCA_030839005.1 Actinomycetota bacterium
TCGGTATCCGCGTCCGATCTTCGATTTCAACGTGGGGGTGCTGCGCTGGTCGTGGCGGGTCATGAACTACCGATTCCCGATGAACTGCACCGACAAGTACCCGCCGTTCACTTTGGCGTCTCGGCCCGACTATCCGGGCGACCTCGAGGTCGACTATCCAGAACAGCTCACGAACTGGGCCGTGCTGGTCAAGTGGTGGCTGCTGGCTTTCCCCCAGATCATCATCTGCTGGGCAATGGAGCCTCTGCTGCAGGTTCTGTGCGTGATCAATGCCGGGTGGTTGGTGTTCAACGGGACGATCCACCAGGGGATGTTCGACCTTCTCATGGGCATTGTTCGATGGCGTTACCGCGTCGCGGTATATATTTCGTTGATGCGGGACGAATATCCGCCATTCCGACTAGATCTGGGCAAACTATAACGCGCCGCAATCCGTTATTCCCCTACGTGTACCGACTCGGCATGCCGATCTTCAACCGGCTGTTCTATAACCGGTATCGCCGAGAGGCGATGAGTAATGTGGCCGGCCGGCTGCTGATGGTCGGTCTCGGCCCGGGTGCCGACTTGATGTTTCTTCCACCTGCGGTGACGGCGGTCGCCGCCGTGGAGCCGGAAGCGGCGTTCCGACGGATGGCCTCCGCACTTGCTCGCCGCCACGGCATCCCAGTCGACGTCGTCGATGGGTTCGGCGAGTCGATTCCATTCCCGGACAACAGTTTCGACTCGGTATATGTCGGGCTTGTGTTGTGCTCGGTTGACAATGTGGCCGCTACCCTCGGCGAGATCCGGCGTGTCCTCGTACCCGGAGGCAGGTTGGTTGTTCTCGAGCACGTTCGGGGGGATGGCGCGATGGGCCGGTTCCAAGACGGGATCGCAAAGCCCTGGTCCTGGTTGGCTTCCGGATGTCAGCCGAACCGCCGGACCGTCGACGCCATTGCCGCGGCCGGATTCGATACCGGGGGACTGCGCAGCATCCGACGAACCCTCGTGCCGCCCCCGTGTACACCCCACTTGCAGGGAATCGCGACGGTGATCACGCCTAACGCTTAGGAATTTGAACCCGCGGGCGCGGTGACCCTTGAACCCTGTAGGGGACAAAGGGGGACCACCGTCGAAAACGCCAAACCGACCGCGCTATTCGACGCTGACAGCCTCGATGATGTTCAGTCGGGCGGCGCGCCGCGCGGGTGGCACGGAGCCGAGCAGGCTGATCGCGATCGCACCGACGGTGAAGACGAGCGCCATCGGACTCGGCCGGAAGTCGACGTCGAAGTTCATGATGTCCCCGCTGACCAGGCTGTAGAGCCACTGGTCCGTCAGCCCGATCGCAAGCCCACGGACACCGCCGACGACGCCGATTCCAGCCGCCTCGGCCAGCACCATCCCCAGGGTGAACCGACGGCTGGAACCCATCGCCCGCAGCACACCGATTTCCCGGCGTCGTTCGAGCACCGAGAGCGTCAGCGTGTTGAGAAGTGCGACCGCGGCGACGAATACCACGATTATCCACACGGCGTTGGCGATGAACATGCTCTGATTCATCGGCGCCTCGACGCCCGCGAGCGCCGTTCGACCGTCGTAGACAAAGTTCGGAGCGGGCACGACGCGTCGAACATCCTCCAGTACCCGCTTCGCATCAACTCCTGGGGCAGCAGCGATTTGGAGCGTGGTCGCTGCCGGGCGGTCGAACCACGCCCGCATTTGATCGAGATCCATCCCGACGGTGCCGATGACCGTCGAGAAGTAGGGCACCAACGCCAGCACAGCCACCTGCTGCGGGCCGTGCGGCGTTTGCATCCGCAGTTGGTCGCCGACTTTGGCGTTGAGAGACTTCCCCAGGTTCTGGGTGAGGACGACGCCCCGCCCGGCGAGCACATCGTCGCGTATCCGATCGTCAAGTGCGCGGTAGAGGGCATCGGCCGTTCCAGGAGAGAACCCGTCGAGCATCACGCGCGTGCCGCCGACGTCTGCGAATGCGAATGCGCCCTCGGTGACGCGCGCCACGCCGGGCACCGCGGCCACCTTCTCGGAAAGGTCTTGCGGCAGAGGGTCGGTGGCATACCTGTCGGGAGAGTCGGCGCTCACCCACACATCCACATCCGCGATTGGTGCGAAGATGCCGCGCGCCGACCGGAACATGTCGGAGTTCGTACCGGTGATCACGACGGTGGTGACGACGGCGATGAGGACGGTCATAACGGTGGCCCACACACGCCGCGGCGAACGCTCGATCGTCGCGGCCGCGAGTGCCCCGACCGACCCGAACACTCGGGCTGTTGCTGCGGTGGCCTTGACCACGGGCACGGTCAGCGCGAAACCAAGCGCGATCTGGGCACAGAACACAGCCGACATCGCGGCCACAGCGATGGTGCCGGTGCGGCCGAGGACGATCACGATCGAGCCCGCGAACACCGAGACGGCACCGATCCCGCAAGCGATCCGCAGCCATCGTGGCACAAAGTCCGCCGCGGAAACCCCGACCGGCGCCAACGCCTCGATCGGTGAAACCTTGTATACCTGCCGCGCAGCCATCGCCGCCGCAACCACGCTGGCGAGCACGGTAGCCACGACGGCGGCTGGTAGCGCGTAGCCGGGCAGCCAGTATTCGACCCGAGCTTCGAGCCCTTGCGTCATTGCCGGCGGTAATCGACCGATCGCGATGCGGCCCAGGAGTATTCCGACACCCGAGCCGATCGCTCCGCCGACGACTCCAAGAA
>JAUZEM010000550.1 GCA_030839005.1 Actinomycetota bacterium
AGCCCGACGTCGTGCTCATGGACGTCCGGATGCCGAGCGTCAACGGGATCGAAGCCGCGCGCCGGATCCGCGTCACGCAACCCGCGGTTCGCATCCTGATGCTCACCGAGTCCGAGGACGAGGAGGATCTCTACGCGGCGGTGCGCGCGGGGGCGACCGGCTATCTCCTTAAGGAGGTGGCCATCGACGAGATCGCCGACGCGATCCGCGCGGTCGCGAGCGGGCAGGCGCTGGTTTCACCGTCGATGACGACGAAGCTCCTTTCGGAGTTCAACGCGTTGTCGCGGCGGCTCGAGGAGGAACACGACGGACGGCGCCTCACCGACCGCGAGCTCGAGGTGTTGCGCCTCATCGCGCGCGGGATGTCGAACAAGGACATCGGGATCGACCTGGTGATCGCCGAGAACACCGTGCGCAATCACGTCCGCAACATCCTGGAGAAGCTCCAGGTGCGCTCGCGTGTGGAAGCCGCGATGTACGCCGTGCGCGAGAAGCTCGTCGACGCGCCCTGACCGGGGAGAGGCGGGGTACACCTCGCACGCCCGTATCCCGGCGAAACGGCCGGTAGACTCGCCCGCCGCATGGGATTGTTGAACAAGATTCTCCACGTCGGGGAGGGCCGGCGCCTCAAGGCGGTCCAGGCGATCGTGCCCGAGGTCAACGCCCTCGAGCCCGAGATCGAGCGCCTGTCCGACGAGCAGTTGTGGGCCAAGACGCCCGAGTTCAAGCAGCGCGTCGAGCGCGCGCGCTCCGAGGCCAAGGATCCCGACCACGAGAAGGACCTGGTCGCCGACGTCCTCGACGACCTGCTCCCCGAGGCCTTCGCGGTCGTGCGCGAAGCGGGTCGGAGAGTGCTCGGGCAACGGCACTTCGACGTCCAGGTCATGGGCGGCGCCGCGCTCCACCTCGGCTGGGTCGCGGAGATGAAGACCGGCGAGGGCAAGACGCTCGTCTCCACGTTGCCGGCGTACCTGAACGCGATCGCCGGCCGGGGTGTGCACCTCGTCACGGTAAACGACTACCTCGCTCGGCGCGACGCGGAGTGGATGGGGCGGCTACACCGGTTCCTCGGGCTCTCGATCGGCGTCATCGTCCCCGACGACTCGACGCCCGACGAGAAGCGCGCCCAGTACGACTGCGACATCACCTACGGCACGAACAACGAGTTCGGATTCGACTACCTGCGCGACAACATGGTCGTCGACATCGGCGAGCAGGTGCAGCGGGGTGGTCGCAACCAGTCGTGGTCGGCCCACTTCTTCAGCATCGTCGACGAGGTCGACTCGATTCTCATCGACGAGGCACGGACGCCGCTCATCATCTCGGGACGCGCGGCTGACGCGGCCGAGCTCTACTACCAATTCGCCCGTGTCGCGCGCGGTTTGCAACGCGACCGCGACTACGAGGTCGACGAAGCCAAGCGGACGGTCGTCCCTACCGAGGAAGGCATCACGCGCGTCGAGACCGCGCTCGCCGTCGAGAATCTCTACGAGAACGTCCACCAGAATTACGTGCACCAACTCCAACAGGCGCTGCGGGCCAAGGAACTGTTCAAGCACGACGTCGACTACATCATCCAAGCAGGAGAGGTGAAGATCGTCGACGAGTTCACGGGTCGTATCCTCGAAGGCCGCCGGTGGAGCGAGGGTTTGCACCAGGCGGTCGAGGCCAAAGAGGGCGTGAAGATCAAAGAGGAGAACCAGACCCTCGCCACGGTCACGCTCCAGAACTATTTCCGGCTGTACGAGAAGCTCAGCGGCATGACGGGCACCGCGTCGACCGAGGCCGGAGAGTTCGCGCACACCTACAACCTCCAGGTGGTGTCGATCCCCACGAACCGGTTGATGGTTCGTGCCGACCACGCCGACTACATCTACAAGACCGAGGAGGCGAAGTACGCGGCCGCGGTCGAGGACATTGCGGAGCGTTACGAGAAGGGCCAACCGGTGCTGGTCGGCACGATCTCGGTCGAGAAATCGGAGAGCCTGTCGCGCGAGCTGCAGAAAAAGGGCATCCCGCACGAAGTCCTGAACGCGAAGCAACACGAGCGGGAAGCGGAGATCGTCGTCCAGGCCGGAACGCTGCAATCGGTGACCGTCGCGACGAACATGGCCGGTCGCGGTGTCGACATCCTGCTCGGCGGTAATCCCGAAGGCCTCGCTCGTCGCGAGTGCATGAAGGAGGGCCTGGCCGTCGGCACGGCCGAGTTCGAGGACCGCTACCTGGAGTTGCTCCCGCGGTTCGACGAAGAGTGCAAGGCCGAGGGCGAGAAGGTGCGTGCCCTCGGCGGTCTGTACGTGCTCGGCACCGAACGACACGAGTCGCGACGCATCGACAATCAGCTGCGCGGCCGGTCCGGCCGGCAAGGCGACGCGGGTGAGAGTCGCTTCTACCTGTCCCTCGAGGATGAGCTGATGCGCCTCTTCGCGACCGGACTCATGTCGCGGGTCATGAACGCGTCCTTCCCCGACGACGTGCCGCTCGAGTCGAAGATGGTTTCGCGCGCGGTCGAGCGCGCGCAGGGAACGGTCGAGGATCGCAACTTCGAGATCCGCAAGAACGTGCTCAAGTACGACGAGGTGATGAACGAGCAGCGCAAGGTGATCTATAGGCGCCGCCAGCAGATCCTCGACGGCGAGGACCTCGGTGCCGACGCGATCCTTGCGATCGAGTCGGCGATCAGCCGGCTCGTCGTCCAATACTGCCGAGGGGAGTACTTCGAGGATTGGGACGTTCCCGGGCTGCTCGACGCCGCGCGCCTCTACTACCCGACCCGGATCACCAAGGAGCAGATCGACGAGGTGATCGGCAGGGAAGCGCTAGAGGACCTGTTCGTCGACGACGCGAAGTCGCTCTACGAAGACAAGGGCGAGCAAATCGGCGCGGAAACGCTGCGAGACATCGAGCGTCGCGTCATGCTCTCGGTGATCGACCAGCACTGGCGCGAGCACCTCTACGAGATGGACTATCTGCAAGAGGGCATCAACCTGCGCGCCATGGGTCAGCAGGACCCGCTCTCGGAGTGGCAGCGCGAGGGCTTCGACATGTTCGAGGCCATGATGGGCCAGATCGAAGACGACTTCGTGCGCTACGTCTTCCATTTGCAGGTCGTGATCGACGAGGAGCCGCGTCCCGACATCCGCAACGTCTCGTACAGCGCTCCCAGCGATCCCGTGCAGGGCTCGGAGTCGATCGAGGCCGCGATGGCGGCGCAGGCGGCCGAGGCGCCGTTGGCATTCGAAGGCGACGAGCCGATGCCGCTCCCGACCGAGCAGGTTCAGCAACAGCCGGTGCGCGCCGCGAAGACGCCCGGCCGCAACGAGCCGTGCTACTGCGGCAGCGGCAAGAAGTACAAGCTCTGCCACGGGAGATGAAGGTGGAGCGGCGCCGGATGGCGAGCGGAACCGGAATCGACCCGTCAAAGCGGCGTTGAGGCCGCATGCGTGATTTTTCGGACGAGATCGCTGACCTCGCGCGCCGAATCGCCGAGGCGCACAAATACCTGCACATTGACGAGGCGCGCACTCGGCTCGCGGATCTCGAGGAGCAGGCGAGCGCGCCCGATCTTTGGGACGACGCCGATCGAGCGCGCAAGGTGACGTCCGAGATGTCGAGCGTGCGCGAGGACGTCGAGCTCGTCGACGAGCTCGAACGGCGGCTTTCGGACGTCAAGACCTTGTTCGAGATGGCACGGGACGAGGACGACGCATCTTTCGAATCGGAGATCGCCGAGGGCATCGGTGGATTGGCGCGCGACCTCGACAAACTGGAGCTCCGCGCTCTGTTCAGCGGTGAGCACGACGAGCGCGACGCGATCTGCGAGGTCCACTCGGGTGCCGGAGGAACGGACGCGCAGGACTGGACGCAGATGTTGCTTCGTATGTACACGCGTTGGGCGCAGAGCAAGGGCTTCGAGGTCGAGCTCGACGAGGTGCAGGAAGGTCAGGAGGCCGGTATCACCTCGGCGACGTTCATCGTGAAGGGCCGATATGCGTACGGGATGCTCGAAGGCGAGCGCGGTGTGCACCGGTTGATCCGCATCTCGCCCTTCGACGCGAATGCGCGCCGGCAGACCGCGTTCGCGTCGCTCGACTGTGTTCCCGCGCTCGAGCAGGCCGAGCAACCCGAGATCGATCAAAACGATCTGCGCATCGACACGTATCGCTCCTCGGGTGCGGGCGGGCAACACGTCAACGTCACCGATTCCGCGGTGCGGATCACCCACCTGCCGACGGGCGTCGTCGTGTCGTGCCAGAACGAACGCTCTCAGCTCCAGAACCGGGCGAAGGCGATGCAAATCCTCGCGGCGCGGCTCGCGGAGCGTCAGCGTGAGGAACAGCGCAAGGAGCTGGTGCGTCTGTCGGGCGACAAGCAGGATGTCGCGTTCGGCAACCAGATCCGCACGTACACGCTCGCTCCGTATCAACTCGTGAAGGACGAGCGAACGCGCTACGAGACCGGGAACGTGCAAGCGGTGCTCGATGGGGACCTCGACGGGTTCATCGAGAGCTACCTGCAATGGCGTAGATCGCGAAATTCAACATAATCCGGTACTGTTCACCGCGAAACCCGAGCCCGCTGCTACCCTCGTCTCGCTTCCGATGCTGCGCCCCACATGATTCGATTCGAAGATGTCACCAAGGCATACAAGGGCGATGTCGTCGCTCTCCGGGAGCTTTCTCTCGAGATCCTGAAGGGGGAATTCGTCTTCCTCGTCGGTCCGTCGGGTTCGGGGAAATCGACGTTCCTCAAACTTTTGTTACGCGACGAGGTGGCGACCGGGGGCCGGGTACTCGTCGCGGGTCGCGACATCGGCCGTCTCGGCGCATGGAAGGTTCCGCAGTTGCGACGCAACATCGGCTGCGTCTTCCAGGACTTCAAGCTCCTCGCGAACAAGACGGTGTACGAGAACGTCGCCTTCGCGCTCGAGGTGATCGGGCGGCCCAAGCACATCGTGCGCACTCAAGTGCCGCAGATTCTCGACCTCGTGGGTCTTACCAAGAAGGCCGAAAACTTCCCGACCGAGCTGTCCGGCGGTGAGCAACAGCGGGTCTCGATCGCCCGCGCGTTCGTCAACCGGCCGCTCATCCTGCTCGCCGACGAGCCCACCGGAAACCTCGACCCCGCCACGACGGTCGGCATCATGCGGCTACTCGACCGCATCAACCGCACCGGCACCACCGTCGTCATGGCGACGCACGACCAGCGCATCGTCGACGCGATGCGCCGCCGGGTGATCGAGCTCGATCACGGCAGCCTCGTGCGCGACCAGGTGCGCGGCGTCTACGGGGTCGGCAGCTGATGTCGCGCCTCGCGTACTTCGTGCGAGAGACGTTGATCTCGCTGCGCCGCAACCTGCTGATGACGATCGCCGGGATCATCACGGTCGCGATCTCGTTGTTCCTCTTCGGCGGCATCCTGCTGGTTTCCGCCACGGTGGATCACGGCACGCAGCAATGG
>JAUZEM010000581.1 GCA_030839005.1 Actinomycetota bacterium
CCGCCTGCGCGAAGCAGATGCCCGCGCCATCGAGTAGCTCATCGTCTCGTTTCCGCCGTTCGCCTCGGGACCGCACGACAGCACGGTGATCACCGGAAACGGGTCGTGTCGCACGTGCCGTACAGCTGCTTGCGTTCGGCGAACACCTCGACGATCGACGAGCAGAACGTTGGTGCCGCCACACGCCAGTGGCCGTTCTCGGCCATTGCTTCTCCGGTGAGAGCGGTCGACCCGACATGGAAGCGCACGACCGCTTCGTGGTCGTCGAGGAATACGACGCTCGTGACGACGGGCATTGGCGGATTTCCGATGACGTCGCGCAGCGCACGCGCGACGTCGTCGTACGACGCACCCGCCTCGACAGACGCGAGCGGGGCGCGTCCAGAGTGAACATCGAACATGTCTCTATAGGCGGCGACGATGTCGCTCCGAGCCGCATCAGACTGCATCGGTGGCGGGCCGAAGGGATGACGCGTGAGGTCGGCGCTGTGTCCGCGGCAGAGCACCGCGAACGACGTTTCGGGATGACAGCTCGGACCAAACCCGCGGATACCGACACCCAACGACGCCAGGAGCGGCAACGCCGGCTGCGCGGCGAAGGTCAACGTCGCCCGGCCGTCGGCCCACGCGCACGTGGCTCGCGGCGCGGCGAGGGCGCACCACGTTGCGTGCACATCGGCCATGACCAGCGAAGTGCGCGGGTGCGTGAGCTCCCGGTAGAGCAACCAGGTCCGGCGCTCGTAGTTAGGGGTTATCGTCTCGATGCGCGTCGACAAGCTCGCGCACACGTAGGTCGCGACCCTGTCGGAGTAAACGAGCAAGCCGATATCGTGCCGTCGCGCGTAGTCGATGTCGGCGCGACACGAACGGACGACCTCCGGTCTGGATTCGAAGCCATACGTCAGCGGACTGTTTCGCAACGCGATCGATTTGGCGCGCCAGTAGCCAACGCGTCCCTCGAAGTCGACGAGTCGTACCGCACTCGACGACACGCACAACACCACCACCGCGACGAGCACTTGTCGACGCGTGACCTTTCCGGCGGGTGCGCGCCAGACGCCGGCCTCGACGCTGAGCAGGCCCAGGAACCACAACGTCGCCGGTAGCGCGAGGAGCACGCGGCCGCGTGGGAGCAGCACGCCGAGCGTGCTCGCCGCCTTGGGCGTCGCCATTGCATAGAGCACGATGAGCGCGACGAGCAGCGCGGGAACCGCATACGCGAGCTTTCGAGTTGCGACGAGCGCGGCCACGAGCACGACGAGCACGGCGACGGGCACGAGCCACGAGCGCCAGAGCTCCGGCGCATACAAGCTGAAGAGGTCGCCGAGATGGTGACTGCTGTTGGTCAGCGTCGACCCGCTGACCCGCAAGGAGGGACCGGTGTGGAACGCGTAGTCGGGGTGGCGGACATAGAAGAGCTTCGTGAAGACGAACAGGCCGAGCGGTGGTACTGCGCCGGCGGCGAGTGCCTCCAGCTGCGGTCGGGTTCGCCGCGTTGTCGTCGCCCACCAAACCACCGCGGGCAGCGCCACCAGCGCCGCGCTCGGGTCGAACTGGAGGCCGACTCCGAGCAACATCGCCACGAACGCGAGCGAAAGCCGTCGTTTCGGATCCGAAACGAGAAGCGCAACGCCGGCGATCACCAGCAAGCGCGGCAACGGGGCATCGGGGATCATTGCGGCGTAGACGGTGTGGTACGCGGACAAGACGACCGGGATCGCCACCGCCACCACCGCCATCACGCGTCGTCCACGCCGCCACGCGGCGACCGCGAGCAGCACCCAGCCGAGCCATTCAATCATCGCCAGAACGAAGGGTGTCCCCGTCCAATACGGCACGCGCAGGGCATGCAACAACGCGATCGGAATGCTCTCGAGCATGCTGCCGTACGACTGACCATAGAAATTCGGCTGGCCCACGCGGCCGTGTGCCCAGTCCCGCGCTCCGACCCACAGGAGCGACGTGTCCTCGTTCACGAGCTGCGACGAGATCAGGGCGGCACGCACCAACTCGTATGCTCCGAGACCAGCGAGCGCGAGTACCGCGAGAAGTGCGCGATCACCGCGTAACTTTGCAAGTTGCCGCCGGAAACCTGATCGCGTGAGGATGTGCGGTGTTATCCCACGCGTCGCGGCGCGGCAAATCGAATGGCGGGCTGATGCTGTGAACGTTCGCTACCTGCATGGCGACGGGTAACTCAGTGGCGTTGATGATCGATCCGAGTCCGCCGCGCAGCGACTTCGCAATGCCGTGGGATTCGCCGGACGAGACCGATCCGGTCGTCGGGCTCACCGAAGCCCGCCGGCAGCTCGGCGACACCTTCGCCGTGGAGTCCGGAGGTGTCACATACCTCTTCACTTTCGGCGAGGCTGGGCTCCGCTCGTTCTATGCGGTAGAGGAACGGGTTGCGAGCAAGGGACTTGCCGACTACCGCATGCTCGTGCGCAAGCTGCCCGACGAGCTCTTCGTGGAGCGCCGCACGTTCGCGCACGACCTCTTCGGCGCCGAGGAGGTTCAGGGTTATCTCGACAACCTCGACTGGGCGATCGACGCTGAGATCGAGCAGCTGGGCGACGTCGGATCACTCGACGTGTTCGACTTCTCGCGTCGCATCGGTCATCGGCTCGGGCTCGGGTGTTGGATGGGCCGCGAGGCCCCGATCGCCGAGCTCATCCCCGAGTTCGAAATCCTCGACGGGGCCGAGGCGTTCGTGCACCCCGAACGGTCGAGTGGCGCGACGAAGGACGACGAACGAGCGGCACTCGCACGCGTCGAGCACGTCGTCAGAGCGCTCCTGGCCCGCACCGACCGCCGACCGAGCTTCCTCGACGACATCGCGCGGCGATGGGACGACGTGCCCGACCCGGCGTCCGGTATCGCCGGCGACGTCGTTCTGCTTCACATCGCGACCATGACCAATCTGTTCGCGGCGCTGGCGTGGTCACTCGCGCAGGTCCTCCTTCATCCAACGGATGCCTCGCTCGAGCAGTGCGCGTTCGAGGCCGTCCGGCTCGGACAGCGCTCGATCATGTTGCGCGAGGTGCTGCGGCCCTTCGTGTTCTCCGATGGCCGACACGAGTATCGCGTCGAGCGCGGGGTTCAGCTCGCGACGATGCTGCCGCTGACAAATTCCGAGCGGCTCGGTGCCACCTATACGCCGGACCGATGGAGCGATCGATCGTTGCATCGCGATGTGGCGGTGACGACGTTCGGGCACGGGCCGCATCGCTGCCCGGCTCAGCGCTTCTCGGTCTCGGCCATCGTCCGGACCGTTGATCGGCTGTTGTCGACCTACACGATGACCCCCGACTTCGACGAGGTCGTACCGATGCCGTCGCAGATCGGGGGCGTGGCCCGCAGCGCGACACCTTGTGTCGTCTCCTACCTCAGGCGGTGAACCGAACGGGGAGTGAGTCCGGCGATCGGAAGAGGCTGCCGACGATGCGCGGGCGCGGCGCTTGGGAGTCGAGGCGAAGGTCGTGCAGGCGTTGGAGTATTGCGTCGAGCGCGAGGCGGGTCTCCATGCGGGCGAGGTGCATGCCGAGGCACATGTGTGGGCCGGATCCGAACGAGAGGTGCGGTGCGGGCGTGCGGTGGATGTCGAAGCGTTCGGGTTCTGGGTAGTGGCGTTCGTCGAGGTTGGCGGATCCGAGGAAGACGTTGAGACCTCGACCGGCGGGGATGTCGATGCCGCCGAGTTGCGTGTCCCGGATGCATTGGCGCGGGATCAGTACGAGTGGCGTTTCCCAGCGCAGGCCTTCTTCGATCGCGGCGCTGCGCAGTTCGGGCTTCTGCGTGACTTCGTCGAGCTGGTCGGGGTGCGTGAGGAGCGCGAACAGAAGGTTGCCGAGCGAGCGGTAGGTGGTCTCGATTCCGGCGGGGAGCAGCATGATCAAGAAGGCGAAGATGTCGTCGTCGGTGAGCCGCTGCCCGTCGACTTCGGTCTCGACGAGCTCGCTGATGAGATCGTCTCGTGGCTGTTGGCGGCGTTCGGCGACCCGTTCCGCGAAGTACGCGCGTAGTGAGTTCGTCGCGGCGATGCCTCGGTCCCAGTCGACGATCATGCTGATGAGCTCGAGGGACCAGCGCTGGAATTGTTGAGAGTCGCGTTCGGGCAGGCCGAGGATCCGGGCGATGACGCGTACGGGAAACGCGAACGTCAGTCGGCGGACGAGGTCGGCACGACCGAGCGGGGCGAACGCGTCGATGAGCTCGTCGAGGACTCGTCCGATGAGCTCGTGCTCCCAGCGGGCGAGGAGTCTGGGACGGAACGCGGG
>JAUZEM010000322.1 GCA_030839005.1 Actinomycetota bacterium
CGCGCGGTCCGGATCCCGGCAGGTGGCAATGACGTCGTAGCCGTCAGCCGCGTACTGGCGGACCAGCTCGAGCCCGATACCGCGGCCCGCACCGGTGACCAGCACGCGCTTCCGGGCCAACCCTACTCCTCGACGAACGGTAAGACGTTCAACCGGAAGCAAGCTCCGGATCCCAGCAGGAGAGGTCGCGACCGATCATCTCCTCCAACTTGCGAATGTCGTCTGCGAAGAAGGTGTCGAAGAGCTCGCGCCGCCCGGCCAAGGTCAGCTGGCGTTCGGCGTGCGCGTCGCCGGACGGCCGCTGCTGATAGCTGAAGCGGACACGCTCGAGCTCGGGGGGAAAGAAGTCGGCGTCCGCACCGACGTGTTTCACCGCCCGATCGTAAACACCCCGAGGGTCGTCGTCGGCGTCGTCGTGGAGCAGCACGAGCAGACGTTCGCCGAATCGCGCCTGGAAGGGCTCGAGGCTTGCCGCGTACCAACCGCCGGCGATGATGCCGAGCCGCTCCCGTTCGGGTGGGGACGCGTGCACGAACTCGAGTAAGTCGGTATCGGCGGGGAGCGACTTGCCCTCGATGTGGTGGATCAGCGCCGATTGCGCGCGGTCGACCGGATTGCGGAGAATTGCGATGAGCTGCGCGTCGGGAACGGTTTGCTCGATGCGCTCCGCCATGACGGCGGGCTGGTGTCGCCAGAACATGTAGCCCGGGGTTGCCTCGCCGACCAGTGGCTCGCCGTCCCAACCTTCGAATTGCTCCCGATACCACGTGGTGCCCCGGCCGTTGAAGTGCGTGGCGCTGTTGAAGAACTCGATTTCCCGGCCGGCCGTGAAGATGTCCGGGTGGAGTCCGAGGTTGAGTCGCAACCATCGGGTTGCGCTCTTTTGTGCGCCGATGATCAGAAACGTGGGGAGTGGCAGCTCTCGCTCGCCCATCGCCATGCTCCTTTTCGTTCCGCCGCCGAGGAGAAAAGACCATATCTTGATCCTGCGCGACGACGGACTTCGTACCGACTCTGGCACCAGGTACCCGGTTCTCTCTACCCTGTGAAGTTGGGGACCGAGGGACGGGGATCTTCGGGCCGGGCGGAACGATCGGGAAGACAGACGGTGGGCAAGTGACAAACGGCCGGCTGGTCGTTCCCGAGGGATTGGTCATTGACGAGGTCGCGCGCGAGCGGCTGATTCGTCAGCTGGAACGCCAGCCCGCGGAGGTCAAGGGCGTCGCGGCCGAGGTAGGCGCGCTCCCGCCCGGGGCGAGCTACCGGGTTCATGCCGAGTGGCGCTCGCTCGAGCCGCTCTCGGCACACATTGCCGCGAGCGCCGCAGTGCGCGGCGCGGTGCTCTTGCGGCCGAAGGTGCGCTTCGAGGTGAGCGACGGCCTCGTGGGGGTCGACGGAGCCATCGTCATCGACCGCGGCGCGCACGTGCACGATCCGTGGGCGCCGGTCGGTCCGCTGCTCGACGCTTCGAACCGCGGCCGCCCACCGTTTCCGCGCCGGCCGGTTGTGGTCTTCGCGGCAACGGAGATCGACCCGGCCGGTGCCGATTGGGCCCGGCGAATGGTGAATCGGCTGGTGCGGCGCGAGGTCGAGGGGCGGCTGGCACTCGCGGCGGTCGCCGAAGGGTTCCACCTCACGCGGCCGTGCCTTTCCGGCGCGGCGTCGATCCGAGCGCTGGCACCCGACGTGATCGTGACCCTCGACGCGGGCGCGGCCGAGCAGGCCGCGGATTGGTGTCGCACCGACCGTTCGACCGTGCTCATCGAGCTCGTCGACGAACCCGCGATCGTGCAGGAGCTCGTCTCGTGGCAGGTCGATCATGCACGGGGCCGCGTGCGTGCGCAGATCAGCCGGCGGGTCGGCGCGCCGAGCCTGGCGCGGCTCGTGCACCGACTCTCCGCCGGTCCGCATCCGGCGCCGCCGACGGATCAGGCGGTCGAAGCCGGGTCGGCGCGCGCCGTTCGGGAGAATTGGGGGTCGCGGGTCGCCACGCGACCTTTGTGTGTGGTGGTCACCGGCACGCCGAGCCGCGGTGCGGCAGCACGGTTGGAAGGCCTCGTCGATCATCTCGAGGCTTCCGGGGTTCGGGTGGTGAACGTGCCGGTCGAGCAGACCGTGCCCGCGGGTGCGCGCGCGGCCGCGCTGATGGTGCTCGTGGGCGTCGATGGATCCGCAGCCGTGACCGAGCTCATCGAGGAGCGGGCCTCGCAACGCCGCGCGACGGTGCTCGATGTCGATCCGACGGCGGTGTCGGCGAGCAAGGATGGATCGAGCGCGCCTTCGGTCTCGCGGGTCCTCGCGCAGCTCGCGGTCGAGTGCGGATACGTGGTGACGCCGACGGCAGCTGTGCGAACCGCGCTGCGCGATCTACAGGTTCGCTCCCTCGTCGTCCCGGCGATGCTCACCCGCTCGCGCGCGGCGGCGTTGCGAAACGCGGGCGTCGCACCGGGGCCACGCGAAGCCGTTGTCGCCGGCTGGTGCATCGGGTGGGCGGGCGAGGCTCTGCCGGACTACCTCGATGCGGTCGCGGAGGGGCTGGCGAAGATCCTCGCCGATCGGTCCGACGTGCGTATCGATGTCGTCGGCGACGAGGACCGAATCCCGATGCCGCTACGGCGCAACGATCGGGTTTCGGTCAATGCATCCTCACCGGAACCGGAGGCGATCGCGGGATGGGCTGTCCACGTGTGGACGCCGCGCATCGTCGGCGGCGAGCTCGTCGACGATCTCGGAACGCTGATCGAGTCGAGCTTCGCCGGCGTTCCGAGCCTGTTGCCGTTGCCGGCGCGTCGGGCCATGGACGGCGTCGCCGCGAAGGCGTTCATGGTCTCCCGCTACGACGAGCCCGAAGGTTGGGCTGCTGCCCTCTCCCGATTGCTCGGCGAGGATCACACGCGGGCGGTCGGCGCGCACGAAGCGCGCCGGTGGTCGCACACGGTGCACGGTTCGCCGGCGTGCCGAGCGAGCGTGAACCGGCTCCTCGGTTGGGCGCACCACCAAGGAGAGCTTTGAGCGCGGCGCTCGTCACGGTGATCGTGCCCGTCTACCGCGGCATCTACGACCTGACGCGCTGTCTCGAGAGCGTCGCGCTCCACGCGCGCCGCACCGAGCTCGCCTTCGAGCTGGTGCTGATCGACGACAGGTCGCCGGAGCCGGCCGTGCGGATGTATCTCGAGGAGTTCGCGAGCCGGGACCTTCCCTTTCCGGTGACCTTGCTGCACAACCCCGAGAACCTCGGATTCGTCGGCACGGTCAATCGGGGACTCCGCCGGGCTTCGGGCGACGTCGTGATTCTCAACGCCGACACCGCGGTGACCGACGGTTGGCTCGACCGCCTCGCCGCTGCGGCCTACGAGGCTCCCGACGTCGCGACCGTGACACCCGTCACGAGTCACGGTTCGATCTGCACACTGCCGCGGAGCGTCATCGACGCGTTCGCGCTCGCCGGTCCGAACCCACAGATCGACGAGTGCGCCGAGTTCGTGACGAAGACCTCGCTGCGGCTGTTGCCGGAGGTCATCACCGGAGTCGGGTTCTGCATGTACACGACGCGCCAGGCCCTCGACTCCTGCGGGCTGCTCGACGAGGAGACGTTCGGCCGTGGTTACGGCGAGGAGGTCGACTTCTGCCTGCGAGCCACGCGCCTCGGCCTGCGGCATCTCGTCGACGACTCTACGTTCGTGTACCACCGCGGCGGCGGCTCGTTCGGTGACGAGCAGAACGAAGGATTGGCTCGCGGTTCGCGGCTCCTCGACGAACGCTACCCGTACTTTCGACCGACGAACACACGCGAACGTGCCCAGGATCCTTCTCGCGTGTCGTTCGCCGCACTGGAGCTCGGCCTCCGGGAACGCGATCCCGATCGGCCACACGTGCTGCACATGATGCACAGCGCGCCCGGCGATACCGGAGGTACGGAGAAGTTCTTGGACGCGCTGATGCACGCGCTCGGACACGAGTTCGACTTCTCGGTGATCTTTCCCGTGCAGTCCGGCTTCGCACTGCAGACGTACTGGCACCGTCCCGATGCCCCAACCGTCGTCGAGGAATTCCTTCTCCCGGGCGGACCTCGCCGTGTGACGCGCATCGATGACGAGCTCGCCGGCGCCGCGCTGCAGATGGCGCTCGACCTCTTCCATTTCGACGCGGTTCACATACACAACCTCATCGGCCATTCGCTCGCACCCCTCGATGTCCTCGCCGGCTTCGACGGTCCGGTCCTTTGTTCCGTGCATGACCTGTTCCTCGCGTGTCCCAACTTCTCCTTGCTGTACCGCAAGGTGGAGCCATGCGGCATCCCCGAAGACCTCTCGTCCTGCGACCGGTGTCTCGAGACGATCGCGGAGGCTCCGATGCCGGGTTCACCGATGATCCGAAACCTCTCGCGCGAGTACCTGAATGAATTCCGTTCCACTGCGACCGCGCGGATCGACTCCGTTGACCACTGGGTGTTCGCGAGCCAGAGCGTCGCCGACTACTTCATGCGCGTGTACGAGCCACACGCGTCGCGTATGGAGATCATCGAGCACGGCTCGGTGATCCGCCTCGGGCGGCGCGCGCCCGAACCGGATCGGGCGTTGATCTACGACGAGCCGTTGCGCCTCGCCTTCGTCGGGCTCGGTTGGGCGAAAAAGGGACTCGACGTCGTGAACGAGCTCGCCGAAGCGTTTCGCGACACCACGGTCGAGATCCATCACTTCGGAGATCTCAAACAGGCCGCGTCGCCCGAGCTGCATACGCACGGCGCCTACGACAACGAGTTCCTTCCCGAGCTGCTGCAGCGCGCGGGGATACAGATCGTGCTCCTCCCCGGTGCGTACGCGGAGACGTTCGGCATCGTGATGTCCGAAGCGCTCGCGTCGGGACTGCCTGTGATCGGCGCTCGTTACGGTGCGCTCGGCGAGCGGATTCGCGCCCATGGCGTGGGCTGGACGATCGACCCGATGGATCCCTCGGGGATCCGAGACCTGATCGAGCGTCTCGACCGTTCCCGCGACGAGGTCATGCGGACCAGTCGCCGGGTTCTGGAGGTGAAGCTCGAGACCGTCGCCGACACCGCGCACCGGTACGCCTCGCTGTATCACGGCGCCGAGTCGCGCAGCCCCGACGCGGTCGTCCCGACCGACGCAGTCAATTCGAGCTTCGCGGGAGTGGAGAACGCATGAGCGCCAACAAGTCCCTGGCCGACGAGACCGAGCGTCTCCGACGCCATCTCCGTGCGTTGAGCGCCGTGAACCGGCAGCTGCACGCGCAGCTCGAGAGCGGAACGTTTCGAGCGGTCGACACCGGACGCGCGCGCGCCGACATCCTCGCGGGGGTCGACGACCCCGGCGCCAAGCTGTCGATGCTCACGATCCGGCGCGCCGCCACCGGCAGCGAGTGGATCGAACAGCTCCAACTCCTCGGCGGTGTCTCCGACCCGTTTCTCGTGCGGAGTCCGAGTAGTGGCGCATTCCTCGTCGAAGGTCCGCTCCGGCGTCAGGTCAAGGCGGGCATGCTCTTCGTCGCGCTGGAGCGCGTGATCGGATCCGCCCGCGCCATGGGAGACGCCGAGATCGATCGCTTCGCCGAAGGCCCACCCGTCGAGGTGCTCGAGGCCGCGTCGGGACCGGCGTTCATCATCGTCGCCGGTCGCCGGCTCCCCATTCGCGGACTGCCGCTCCCGCATCCCGTCACGGCGGAGGAGATGCTGCGCTTCCCCGAAGGGGAGGAGTTGCGCGTCGGCAGCATTCACGGCGGTCGCGGCGACAAACGCGCCGGCGCGCTGAACCGAGCGAACTCGCTCGTGCAGCGCGAGGGTCCGGCGCGCGCCGGCGCGACCATCCTCAGGCACGCGGCTCGACGACTCCAGCGGTCGGTGCGCCAAACCGCGAGGTCGGTCAAGAGGTCCGGCGACGTTTGAGCGGATTGGAACGCGAGCCGAGGGTCGTCGCACGCGGTCCGCTCGAGCTCGACGATCTCGGCCGCCGGGCGATCATCGAGCCGCTCCTCGAGACCTTGCAACCGGCTTCGGTGCTGGTCTGTTGGGTCGATCAGCCACCCGACCGGCACCACACCCTTCCCGCCGACGTCGCGTCCGCCGTGAGCGTCTGTGGACCGAGTGATCTCGCCGAGGCCCTCGCGCTCGGCGATGGTCCGGACGTCATCTGGATACGCGGCTACCCGACCTGGCATGCAATCCACGCCCTCGCCGCGAACATCCTCGCTCACGACCTCGGCCGCGGGAGTCCGGCGCCGGCTCTCTTGTTCGAGGGCGGCCCGTCGTACGCCTCGCAGTTCCCGTGGGTGGAGAGCGCGAAAGAGGGGGTGCGGCTCGCGCTGACTGATTTGGCAGCACAGCTCGATGCCGACCCGACCGCCCTATGGTGCGCACCCGGCCGAGGGGCCGGGGCGTTCCTGCCGTCGGCGCTGACACGACGACTGGACACGTGGCTGCGCGGCCGCCGTGCACTCCTCGATGCGTTGCGGTTCGCGCACCAGGAACGACTCGACCTCGTCGCCCGCCAATTCGCCGTCTGCGAGCTCTTGGAGCAGTCCCAACACGACGGCTACGCAGTTGTGCGGTCATCCCGCTTCCGACTCGGGACGCGCGTCGTTCGCCTCGGCCGCAACGTGCTGCGCAAGGAGGCGTCGTTTCGCGCCTCGGGCGCAATCCTTGCGCGGCAA
>JAUZEM010000323.1 GCA_030839005.1 Actinomycetota bacterium
CAGGCGTCTCGCCAGCCAAATCGACAGCAGGCCGACGCCGACCAGCACGGTCAGGCCGGCCAGCACCATCAGCGGGAGCGCGTCGTGGAGGACCGTCAGGTCGACCCGTTCGGTCGCCACGACGACCAGCCTGCTCTGGCGAACGCGCGTCGCGGTGGGGATCGCCAAGAAGACCGTCTCGCCCCGGCGACCGCTGACCTCCTGGTCGGCGAGCAACGCCGTCGGTTCGATGTCCGCGGCATTCAGCGAGGCCGGGAGTTGGTAGCCGGGCAGATCGGCCACGGTGCCGGACGGGGTCACGAGCACGGCCTGCATGTTGGCCGCGCGCAGGCCGATGCGGAACCGCTGCGCGGGACGAGCCGTGAAGTCGTTCGACCGGACGAGCGCGGCGAGGTCGGATGACCGCGCGCGCATGTCGGCGAGCGCGCGTTGTTGGAGCGAGCGGCGCACGAGCTCGTACGTCGCGAACCCCGAGAGCAGCAGGACCACGAGCGCGACGCCGGTGAACGCCGCGACCAGGCGGGTGCGGAGTGAGGGGCGCGCGCGCCTCACCGGTTCATCCGATCACATCGACCGATCATTTCGAATCGAGTCGGTATCCGACGCCGCGCACCGTATCGATGCGGACCGCGGCGGCGAGCTTCTTGCGCACTTGCGCGATGTGGACGTCGACGGTTCTCGCGTCGCCGAACCAGTCGTGGCCCCATACGCCGTCGAGGATCTGCTGACGCGAGAGTGCGAGCCCCGGGCGCTCCGCGAGGAACTTCAACAGATCGAATTCCTTTCCCGTGAACGCGACCGGCGACTCGCCGACACGCACCTCGCGTCGCCCGAGGTCGATCGTGACCCCGCCGACTTGCAGGACCTCGGCCGTTGTCATCGCACCGTCGGCGCGCCGCAGCACGGCCTTCACACGCGCGACGAGCTCGGGCGGTGAAAATGGTTTCGTGACGTAGTCGTCGGCTCCGAGCTCGAGGCCGAGCACGCGGTCGATCTCGGTGTCGCGCGCGGTCAGGAAGATGACGGGGATCGCCGAGGTCCGGCGCAGCCGGCGGCACACTTCGAGGCCGTCGATGTCGGGAAGGCCGACGTCGAGCACGACGAGCCGGGGCCGGTGCGTGCCGACCGCGGCCGCGACCTCTTCGCCCGCCGAGGCCTTGACCACCCGGAACCCGTCGCGCCGGAGGTAGAGCTCGACCAGATCCGCAATGTTCGGTTCGTCGTCGACGACGAGGATCGTGCCGCGCTCCATGTGCTCTCCATCGTCCCATTCAGCATCGGCGAAAAGTATGAGGGACGTGTGAGCCCCCCGTCAGGACTTCAATCGAGCAACCCGTTTCGGAGAATCTTCCGAAGAATCCCCGACACGGATCAGGGACACGGATTCAGGGACACGGATCAGGGACACGGATCAGTCGAGTCGGTTGGCTCGGGCGATCGCTCCGAGCCAGGCGGCCGACGGCTTGGGCGTGCGGGCGAACGTGTCGCGGCTCACCGAAGCGAGTCCGAACCGGGGGCCGTAGCCGAGCGTCCACTCGAAGTTGTCGAGCAGCGACCAGTAGAAATAGCCGCGCACGTCGAGCCCGTCGGCCAGGCACCGGCCGACACCCTCGAGCGCGTCGCGCACGTATGCGATCCGGCGGGTGTCGTCGTCGTGCCCGAGTCCGTTCTCCGTGACGTAGAGCGGCGTCTGCGCGGTCTCGGCCGCGAACCGCAACGCGACCTCGAGCGATTGCGGCCAGAATTCGTAGCCCATCGACGGCACGACCTCGACGCCCGCCTCCGGTCCGAGCTGCCGGCCGCGTTCGTCGAGTCGTGTGCGCGAGTAGGCCTGGACCCCCACGAAATCGTCGCCGCGGGCGGCCTCGAGGAATTGCCCCTCGTGAGAATGACGGGCGCGCGCGAGCATGTCGTCGGCACCGTCGGGAGCCCACCAATCGCCCATCGCGACGCAGATGCCGACCGGGAACTCCCCGCGGCCCCCCTTCAGCTCGTCGTACGCCCCCCGATGTGCGCGTACGAAGTTGTCATTGACCGCCTTGTAGGCGTCGAGGTCGCGCCGCTTCCCCGGTGGGAAGGCGCCGCCCATGTAGCCCATCTGGGCGACGATGTTCGGCTCGTTGATCGTGCAGCCGATCGAGATGAGATCGCCGATGTGCGCGACGGTTCGCCCACAGAATCGGATGAAGCGGTCGACGACCTCGGGCGATTCCCAACCGCCCAGCGCCGCGACCCACCGCGGGTTCGAGAAATGGTGGAACGTCACCGCCGGTTTCACGCCGTGTTCATGACATGCCGCGAGGACCCGCCGGTAGTAGTCGAGGGCGGCCGTCGAGAATTCTCCGTCCTCGGGTTCGATCCGCGACCACTCGACCGAGAACCGGTAGGAGCCGAAGCCGTGGTCGCGCACGAGCGCGAGATCGTCGGGGTAGCGGTGGTAGCTGTCCGTGCAGTCACCCGACGGCTCGACACAGGGGGTGCCGGGCGCGTGCTCGAACATCCACCAGTCGTTGTTCCAGTTGCCGCCTTCGATCTGATGCGCGGCGGCGGCAACGCCCCACACGAACCCATCCGGGAAGGTCACGCTCATGAGGCCGGAGCGTAGACTGCGGGCCGCTTGACCATCCTCGATGACATCCTTGCGACCAAGCGCGACGAGGTCACGGTGCTGCGTTACCCGCAAACGCGGGACCTGCTCCGGAAGACCGCGCTCGACGCCCCGCCGACCCGCGATTTCACCGCGGCGCTCCGGCAGCCCGACGGACGAGTAGCGGTCATCGGCGAGCTGAAGCGTCGGTCACCGTCGAAAGGCGACCTCGCGCCCGACCTCGATCCCGGTCCGACCGCGAAGGCCTACGAGGCCGGTGGCGCGGTCGCACTGTCGGTGCTGACCGACGGGTTCTACTTCGGCGGTACGGTCGCCGATCTCCAAGCCGCCCGCGATGCCACGAGCCTGCCGTGTCTGCGCAAGGACTTCACTGTCGACGAGGTCCAGGTCTACGAGGCGCGAGCCATCGGCGCCGATGCGATCCTGCTGATCGTCGCCGCGATCCACGACGACGCCCTGCTCGCCGATCTACACGCGCTCGCGATCGCCCTCGGTCTCGGCGTGCTCGTCGAGGCGCGCGACGCCGCCGAGGTCGAGCGCGCGCTACGCGCGGGCGCGCGCGTCGTCGGCGTCAACAGCCGTGATCTCTCCACCTTCGCCGAGGATCTGGTTCGGGCGACGGGGCTGTCGACCACGATCCCGCCCGAGGTGATCGCGGTCGCCGAGTCGGCTATCCGCTCGGCGGACGACTCCCGGCGAGCGGCCGCGGCCGGCTTCGACGCGATCCTCGTCGGCGAGGCGCTCGTGCGCGCCGACGACCCGTCTGCGCTCGTGCGCGAACTCGCGGCCTCGCCCGTCACTCGAAGGAGCCCCGCATGACGTCGAACGCACCGACCCGCTTCGTGCTCCCGCAGGAACGCATTCCGACCGCGTGGTACAACGCGCTGCCCGATCTCCCGGCGCCTTTGCCGCCGCCGCTGCATCCCGGAACGAAGGAACCCGTGGGTCCGGCGGACCTCGCGCCACTGTTCCCGATGGCACTGATCGAGCAGGAGATGACGCAGGCGCCGACCGTCGAGATTCCGGGCGCGGTCATCGACATCCTCCGGCTGTGGCGCCCGACTCCGCTCCTGCGGGCCCGGCGATTGGAGGAGGCCCTCGGCACGCCGGCGCGCATCTACTACAAGGACGAGTCGGGCTCGCCGTCGGGTTCGCACAAGACGAACACCGCGGTCGCGCAGGCGTTCTACAACCGCGCCGACGGTACGAAGCGCATCGCGACCGAGACGGGCGCGGGTCAATGGGGAAGCGCCCTCTCGTTCGCGTGCGCGCAGTTCGGCATCGAGTGCAAGGTCTACATGGTGCGGGCGTCGTACGAGCAGAAGCCGTACCGCCGGGTTCTGATGGAGACGTGGGGCGCGTCGGTGGTTCCGTCTCCGGTCGATCAGCCGGATCACCCCGGGTCGCTCGGCACCGCGATCAGCGACGCGGTGCGCGATGCCGCGACACGCGACGATTCGCACTACGCGCTCGGGTCGGTGCTGAACCACGTCTTGTTGCACCAGACCATCATCGGGCTCGAGGCGAAGGAGCAGTTGCAGCTCGCGGGCGAGGACCGGCCGGACGTCGTGATCGGATGCTGCGGCGGCGGTTCGAACCTCGGGGGTATCGGGTTGCCGTTCCTGACCGACGAGAAGGTGCGTCTCCTCGCGGTCGAGCCGTCGTCGTGCCCGACGCTCACGACCGGCAAGTTCGAGTACGATTTCGGCGACACGGCGGGGATGACCCCGTTGTTGCAGATGTACACGCTCGGACACGATTTCGTGCCGCCGTCGATCCACGCGGGAGGCCTGCGATACCACGGTGACTCGCCTGTGATCTCGTTGCTCGTGCAGGAGGGACGCATGAGCGCGGTCGCCTATCCGCAGGGCAAGACGTTCGAAGCCGCCGTCCAGTTCGCACGTGCCGAAGGGAAGATCCCGGCACCCGAGACCGGCCACGCGATTCGCGCCGCGATCGACGAGGCGCTCGCCGCCAAGGAGAGTGGAGAGGAACGCGTGATCCTCTTCAACTACTCCGGGCACGGTCTCCTCGACCTCCAAGCGTACGACGACTTCAACCACGGCCGTCTGATCGAAGCCTGAGCCGAGCTCGTCGTGATATTCGTGAAGATCTGCGGAATCACCAACGAGGATGACGCGCTGCTCGCGACCGCGCTCGATGCCGACGCGCTCGGGTTCGTCTTCGCTCCGAGCCCGCGTCGGGTCGATCCCGAGACGGTGCGCGACATCGTGCGGCGATTGCCGCGCGAGGTGCACACGATCGGCGTCTTTCGCGACGAGCGACCGGAGCGGATCGTCGAGATCGTCGGTCGGGCGGGTTTGCGCGGAGTGCAGCTGCACGGCGACGAGCCCGCGTCGGAAGTCAAGTGGATACGCGAACGGGTGCAGTTCGTGATCCAGGCGTTCACGGCGGGCGACCCGGCGCTTCGCACCGCGGGAAAGAGCGCGGCCGACATCATCCTCGTGGATTCGCCCGATCCCGGGTCCGGCAAGGTGTTCGATTGGCGGCTCGCGGAAGGCGCGCCGCGCGGGAAGCGAATTTTGCTTGCCGGCGGCCTGACGCCCGAGAACGTCGGCGACGCGATTCGTCTCGTGCGGCCCTGGGGAGTCGACGTCTCGAGCGGCGTCGAGCGACAGGCCGGACGTAAGGATCCCGGGAAGTTGCGGCGCTTCGTCATCGAGGCGCGTGAAACCGCGGCCGACGTCGACGACCGCCCGATCGACCTCACCGACGACGAGGTCGCAGGCGTCACGCGACCCTGGGACTGGCAGATCGACGCGTAGAGATTGCGCGCGCACGCGTCGTCGGGACCGTACACTCCGCCGGATGTCTGCTCCTCGCCGCGGCGCGCGCGTGCACCTCGGACCGCCGGGTCCCGAGCCCATCGGACTCGGCCGCTTCGGCGAGTTCGGAGGGCGGTACGCGCCCGAGACGCTGGTACCCGCTCTGGTGCAACTCGAACGCGAGTTCCGGGACGCGTGGTCGGACGACGACTTCCGCGAAGAGTACGCCTCGTTGCTGTCGAGCTACGCGGGGCGACCGACCCCGGTCACCGAATGTCACCGCCTTTCGGAGCGGCTCGGCGTGCGAGTCATGTTGAAGCGCGAGGACCTGGCCCATACCGGCTCGCACAAGATCAACAACGTCCTCGGGCAGGCGTTGCTGACGCGACGGATGGGGAAGAAGCGCGTGATCGCCGAGACGGGCGCGGGCCAGCACGGCGTCGCCACGGCGACCGCGGCGGCCTTGTTCGGCTTGGGTTGCATCGTCTACATGGGCGCGGTCGACGTCGAGCGTCAGGCGCTGAACGTCTGGCGGATGAAGCTTCTCGGCGCCGACGTGATACCCGTGCAGTCGGGAAGCGCGACGTTGAAGGACGCGGTCAACGAGGCGATGCGGTCCTGGGTTGCGAGCGTCGAGAGCACGCATTACTGCCTCGGTTCCGCGATGGGTCCGCATCCGTTCCCGTGGATGGTGCGCGAGTTCCAGCGCGTCGTCGGCGATGAGGCGCGCGAGCAATGCCGGGAGCTTCTCGGCGATGCCGACCCCGATGTCGTGGTCGCGTGCGTGGGCGGCGGCTCGAACGCGATCGGGACCTTCGCCGGATTCATCGACACCGGAGCACGCCTCGTCGGCGTAGAAGCCGGCGGACTCGGTCTGGAGTCCGGTCAGCACGGTGCGGCGGTCGAACGAGGCGTGCCCGGCGTCGTGCACGGCATGCGTTCACTCTTCTTGCAGGACGAGTACGGGCAGGTTCTCGAGGCTTCTTCGATCAGCGCCGGGCTCGATTATCCCGGGGTCGGGCCGGAGCATGCGATGCTGGCCGCGAGCGGCCGGGCCGAGTATCACGCCGCGACCGACGAAGAGGCGCTCGCCGCCTTCCAGCTCCTGTCGGCGATCGAGGGGATCGTGCCCGCGCTCGAGCCGGCGCACGCAATCGCGTGGGTCGCGCGCGAGGCGGGGCGAACGATCGCCCCGGGCTCAACCGTGCTCGTGACCCTGTCGGGCCGCGGTGACAAGGACGCCGCGCAGGTCGCGGAGATGCTGGGCGAGCTCGAGTGAATCTCGAGTCGCACCTTCGGAGCCGGCGGGACGGGGGCGCCAAGCTGCTCGTCCCGTACGTGACCGGAGGCCTCGGACGCGAATGGCACGAGGTCGTGCGCGCGGTCGTCGACGCCGGCGCCGACGCGGTCGAGGTCGGCATCCCGTTCTCCGACCCGATCATGGACGGCCGGACGATCCAGGAGGCGAGCCAGCGCGCCCTCGACCTCGGCGCGACGCCGGTGGGCGTCATGGACGCGATGGCAACTATCGACGTTCCCGCACCGCTTGTCGTCATGACGTACTACAACCTCGTCGCCCGGTTGGGCCACGAGCGTTGCGCGCGACACCTGCGTCAATGCGGGGTCGACGGCGCGATCGTGCCCGACTTGCCCTACGACGAGCTCGACGGATGGGGCGAAGCCGCCGATGCGGCCGGCGTCGAGACCGTCCTGCTCGCCGCGCCGACGACTCCCGACGACCGGCTCGCGCAGATCTGCGAGCGGTCGCACGGCTTCGTATACGGCGTGTCGTTGATGGGTGTCACCGGTGAGCGCGACGAGCTTGCGTCCCATGCCGGAGAGATGGGGCGGCGCTGCAAAGCCGCCACCGACAAGCCCGTTCTGCTCGGGGTCGGGATCTCGACGCCCGCCCAGGCCGCTCAGGCCGCGGCTACCGCCGACGGCGTGATCGTCGGGAGCGCGCTGGTCCGGCGCCTGCTCGACGGCGGCGGACCCGACGAAGCGGCGGCCTTCGTGCGCTCGCTCCGCGTGGCGCTCGATTCCTGATCGGGCAACTAACGTCGAGACCATGCCCGAGAAGATCACGATGCAAGCCGATGGCGCGCTTTCGGTTCCCGACGAGCCCATCATCCCGTACGTCGAAGGCGACGGAACCGGAGTCGACATCTGGCCGGCCGCCCGGCTGGTGTTGGACGCCGCAGCCGCGAAGCACGGCAAGAAGATCGCGTGGAAAGAGGTGCTCGCGGGCGAGAAGGCGTTCAACGCGACCGGCTCGTGGCTTCCCGACGAGACGGTCGACACCTTTCGCGAATACCTGATCGGCATCAAGGGTCCGTTGACGACGCCGATCGGCGGCGGCTTCCGGTCACTCAACGTCGCGCTGCGTCAGCTCCTCGACCTGTACGTGTGTCTGCGCCCCGTTCGGTGGTTCCCGGGCGTGCCTTCGCCGGTGAAGCGCCCCGAGGCCGTCGACATGGTGATCTTCCGCGAGAACACCGAAGACATCTACGCGGGTCTGGAGCTCGAAGAGGGGACACCCGAGGCCCACGAGCTCATCGCGCTGTTGAAGGAGCGGTTCGGGTGGACCATCCGCGAAGACTCCGGAGTCGGCATCAAGCCGATCTCGGAGACGGGTTCCAAGCGTTTGATCCGCGCCGCGATCAAGTACGCGGTCGAGCACGATCGCCCGAGTGTCACGCTCGTGCACAAGGGGAACATCCAGAAGTTCACCGAAGGCGCGTTCCGCAATTGGGGCTACGAGCTCGTGCGGGAGGAGTTCGCCGACGTTGCCGTCGGCTGGGACGACTGCGAAGGCAAGCCGGGCGACAAGGTGCTGGTGAAGGACAACATCGCCGACATCACGTTGCAGCAAGTGCTGACCCGACCTGAAGACTTCGACGTCATCGCGACCACCAACCTGAACGGCGACTACCTGTCGGACGCGCTCGCCGCGCAGGTCGGCGGAATCGGGATCGCGCCCGGCGGCAACATCAACTACGTGACCGGTCACGGGATCTTCGAGGCGACGCACGGCACGGCTCCGAAGTACGCGGGTCAGGACAAGGTCAACCCCAGCTCGGTGCTGCTCTCGGGCGTGATGATGTTCGAGCACCTCGGCTGGACGAAGGCGGCCGCCGACATCGAGCGCGCCCTCGAGGCGACGATCGCGGAGAAGATCGTCACCTACGACTTCGCCCGGCTCATGGACGGCGCGACGGAGGTCAAGACCAGCGCGTTCGCCCGCGCCATCATCGATCGCCTCTGAGTGATCGCGCCGGGTTAGCGGACAGCCCGCACGAGAGCCGGGAGCGATTCGCGAAAGTCGGGGAGCAGCGGTCGTCCGGCGAGGCGCAGGGCGCGGTTGTCGAGCACCGAATTCGCCGGGCGGGGAGCGGGCCGGGGCGGATCGAGATCGGCGGTGGAGATCGGCTCGACCCGCGCGGGGTCGTGGCCCGCGGCGCGCAACACCTCGCCCGCGAACTCGAACCAGCTGACGGCGCCCTGATTCGTCACGTGCCACGTGCCGGGCAAACGCTCGACGACGAAGGTGCGCAACACGGTGGCCAGATCGGCCGCGACCGTCGGACACCCCCGCTGATCGTCGACGAAGCGCATCGGGGAGTCGCCCGCGGCCAGGCGCAACACGGTCTTCGCCATGTTCGCGCCGTAGCGCCCGATGACCCACGAAGTCCGGACGACCGCACACTCGAGGTCGATCTCGAACTCACCCGCCAGCTTCGACTGCCCGTACACCGAGGCGGGATTCGGGGTGTCCCACTCGTGGTACGGCTCGGATTGCGAGCCGTCGAACACGTAGTCGGTCGAGAGCGTGACCATGTACGCGCCGGTCCGTCGGGCCGCTTCCATGACGAATCGGACCCCGAGCGCGTTGACGAGAAAGGCCTTGTCGGGCTCCGACTCGCACGCGTCGACGGCGGTCATCGCCGCGCAGTGCACGATCGCGTCGGGGTGCGCGACGCCGATGGCGCCGAGCACGGCGTCGCGGTCGCCGACGTCGAGCGCGGCGTGGTCGAGGGCGATGACCTCGTGCGGCTGCAGCACCTCGACGACCTCGCGGCCGACCATGCCGCCCGCGCCCGTCACGAGAACGCGCAATGCTCAGGTCACTTCCACGCGGCGGTCTCGTCGACGGGCGCACGCTCCAGAAGCGGTTCCCACCAGTCGCGCTGCGCCGCGTACCACTCGACGGTCTCCCGGAGGCCGGTCTCGAAGCCGACCTGCGGCTCCCAACCGAGCTCGGCCCGAATCTTCGAGGCATCGAGCAGATAACGCCGATCGTGTCCCGGCCGGTCCGGAACGATGGTCTTGAGCGAGTCGGGCTTGCCGAGCGTCGCGAGCACCGCGTCGGCGATCTCCTCGATGCTGCGCTCCTCGCCGGTGCCCACGTGGTAGGTCTCGCCGACGCGTCCGTCGTCGAGGATGCGCGCGATCGCCCGGCAGTGATCGTCGACGTGGATCCACTCCCGACGGTTCTTGGTCGACGCGTACAGCGGTATGTGTTGGTCGTCGAGGGCGCGTGTCGCGAAGAGCGGAATCACCTTCTCCGGGAATTGGTACGGGCCGTAATTGTTGGCGCAGTTCGTGATCGTGATCGGGAGGTCGAACGTCTCGTAGTACGCGCGCACGGCGTGGTCGCCGCCCGCCTTGGAGGCGTTGTACGGCGTGCGCGGCGCGTACGGAGAGGTCTCCGTGAAAGGTGAGGTCGCGTCGAGCGCAAGATCGCCGTATACCTCGCACGTCGAAACGTGATGGAAGCGGGTGATACCGACGCGCCTTGCCGCTTCGCACAACGTCTGGGTGCCGACGACGTTGGTGCGGAAAAAGATCCCCGGGTTCGTGATCGCGTACGAGTTGTGTGACTCTGCCGCGAAGTTCACCACCACGTCGATCGCGTGGTCGCGCAGCGTCTCCTCTGCGAACGCGAGATCGCCGATGTCGCCGTGCACGAATTCGTGCGGCACGTCTCGCAAGCTCTCGCGATTGCCGGCGTACGTCAGGGCGTCGTACGCGACGACGGTGTCGCCCGGGCGCTCCCGGGCCCACCAGCGGACGAAGTTGGACCCGATGAAGCCGGCGCCACCGGTGACGAGCAGCTTCATGTTCGCATCGGCCAGAGCGGGCGGGCGCGATCGGGGACCTCGGCGCGTTTCGGGTTGGCGGCGTCGCGATCGGAGAGCTCGGGACTCGAGACCCCCCAGTCGGCTGCGATCTGCGGATCGTCCCACGCGACGCCGAGCTCGTCGGCCGCGTTGTAATAGCCGTCGACCAGGTAGGTGATCGTCATGTCGGTCAGTGAGGCGAAGCCGTGGGCGACGCCGGGTGGGATGAGCACGCCGGCGTGGGTGTTCTCGCCGGTCTCGGGTTCACCCAGATCGAACACCTCCGTCGCGCCGTCGGTCGAGCTCCCGACGCGGAGATCGTGCAGCACGACGCGGGCCCGGCCGAAGGGCACGTACCAGTAGTCGGCCTGATGCAGGTGGTAATGCAGTCCGACGATGCACCCCGCGGAACGATCGGCGCGGTTCGCCTGGATCATCTCGCGCCCGCCCGGTATCCATTCGCGGCGGAATGTCTCGACGAACAGCCCGCGCCGGTCGCGGTGGACGGAGGGCACCACGTGGAAG
Organism: Actinomycetota bacterium; assembly: GCA_030839005.1. Classification (GTDB taxonomy): domain Bacteria; phylum Actinomycetota; class Acidimicrobiia; order IMCC26256; family PALSA-610; genus PALSA-610. Next base: position 11,040 of record JAUZEM010000323.1, read on the forward strand.
ACGCCGGTGATGAGCTTGCTCTCGGAGATGGATGCCATCGTTACTCCAAATCGGCTCGGGAGTGATCACCGAGCATCAGGCGGGTTGCCTTGGGGCGGTCGCCGCTGCGTACCACCTCGACCTCGCGTCCGAGGAGAGAATCGTGGATGTGGTGCACGCCGATGATCCGGCTCCGCTCGAACACGACCGAGTGCTCGATCTCGGCGTCGCGTAGCTCGCAGTTCGCGCCGATCGCCGTGTACGGACCCACATACGTGTCGACGAGCCGCGTTCCCGCCCCGATGATCGCGGGCCCCCGCACCACCGAGGCTTCGAGGGACGCACCCGCTTCGATCACCACTCGGCCTTCCACGCGTGATTCGGCATCGATCTCGCCGTCGATGCGGGGAACGATCGTGTCGAGGACGAGGCGGTTGCAATGCAGTAGCGGGTCCTTCTTCCCGGTGTCGATCCACCAGCCTTCGAGCACCTCGTGCATGACCGGATACCCACTATCGATCAACCACTGGATCGCATCCGTGATCTCGAGCTCGCCGCGCGCGGACGGCTCGATGGCGTTGACCGCCTCGTGCACACGCTTGTCGAAAATGTAGACGCCCGCGAGCGCGAGATCGGACGGCGGGTCGGCGGGCTTTTCGACCAAGCGCACGACACCACCGTGGGCGTTCACCTCGGCCACCCCGAACTGGCGGGGATCGTCGACGTGCGCAAGGAGGATCTGCGCGGCCGGCAATTCACCATGGCGTTCGTCCAGCTCCGGCTGTCGCCTCCGATCCGCGAGGAACCGGTCGACGAGCGGCCGCAGCTCCTGCTGGAGCATGTTGTCGCCCAAGTACATGACGAAGTCGTCGTCGCCCAGGAAGTCGGCTGCGACGAGCACGCAATGGGCCAGGCCGAGCGGCTCGGCCTGAGGGATGTAGGTCAGCTCGACGCCGAATTGCGAGCCGTCACCGAGGGCGAACTCGATCTCGGCGCCGCTCTCGGGGGAGACGACGACACCGATGGTCTTGATCCCGGCCGCCGCCATGTCGTCGACCACGTAGAAAAGGATGGGTTTGTTGGCGATGGGAACGAGCTGCTTGGCGCTCGTGTGGGTGATCGGTCGCAACCGGGTGCCGGCGCCGCCCGCCAGGATCAAGCCCCTCATTCGGTCCCTATCTTCGCCGTCGAACAGGCAGCCCGCGTGCATCCGTGGTGCTCGTTTACGCGTCTGCCGATGCCGTCGGAGCGAAGAGCATATTCGATTCTCACTCGGTGCGTTCACGGAGACGGGTTGCGGAGGCTTCCAATGGTCGTCCGGCGGCGGGCAGGCGGTCGTGTCGGGTCGTCGAGATGTGGTCGTCGAGATATGGTCGTCGAGCCATGGCCGACGATCTCGTCAACGCCGCCTGCGATCTCTGCGAGGCGGCGCGCATCACACCGTGGTTCCACGAGGACGATGTCTGCTGGATCGCGGAGTGTGAGATCTGCGCGGTCCCGATGGTCGTGTGGCGCAGCCACGGGGTCGCACCGCCGACCGATCAGCTCGCGCACATGCACGCCAAGCTCGCGATGGTGGTCTCGGAACACTTCACCTTCGAGCACTACGTCGACGACAACATGCGCAACATTCCGGACCATTACCACGCCCACGCGCGCCCGCAGGGCGGCTTCTTCGGCCACGGTCTCCGGAGGCGTCGAGACGCGTGATCAGGGATGGGTGATCGCCGGGCTGTGGAAGTGGTCGATTGTCGCCTCGATCTCGCTCCGC
>JAUZEM010000600.1 GCA_030839005.1 Actinomycetota bacterium
ATCGAAAGCATCGAGCCGCGAGGCGTGCGCACGAAGGACGGCCGTCTCCACGAGCTCGATGTGCTGGTGCTCGCGACCGGCTTCAAGGCCGACGCCTTCATGCGTCCGATGGAGGTCGTCGGGCGCAACGGCATAACGCTCGAACAGGCCTGGAGCCCGCGCCCGGAGGCATACCTGTCGATCTCAATTCCCGAGTTCCCGAACTTCTTCATGTTGAACGGCCCCAATGGGCCGGTCGGGAATTTCTCACTCATCGAGGTCGCCGAGATCCAGTTCCGATACGTCATGCAACTCGTCGAGCGAATCCGTGCCGGCGAATGCCGCGAGGTATGCGCGACGCGCGACGCCTTGACGGAGTTCGAGCACGCGCGCGAGCAGGCCGCGCAGCGCACGGTGTGGGTGACCGGGTGCCGCAGCTGGTACCTCGACGACCGCGGGCTCCCCGCGGTTTGGCCGTGGTCATTCGTTCGATTCCGCGAGGAGATGAAGGCGCCCGACCCGCGGGCATACGAGCTCGCGTAGACGCGGGCTCAGATCGAGACGGATGCGAGATCTTCGCCGAAGACGATGTCGCCCGCGAAATGCTCACGCGCGGCGGCGATCCACTCGTCGGCCGTGCCGATCCCGGGTGTGGGAATCTGATGGGTGAGCACGAGCGTGCCGACACCGGCGCGGGCCGCAGTCTGCGCCGCTTGCTCGACGGTCGAGTGGTAGTCGATCGTGTCCACGAACCGCGGCATCGGGACCATGCGCACGAGGTCGTCACGCAGGACCGTCTGCACGTAGACATCGGCGCCCCGACAGAGCTCGTCGAGGCCGGCACACGGCACTGTGTCACCCGCGAGGACGACGGCTTTACCGTCGAACTCGACCCGGTAGCCGAGCGTCGGCTCGACCGGACGGTGATCCGTCCGCGCCGCGATGACCCGAAGGCCGTCTTCGTCGAACACAACACCCGGATTCACCTCGACGACGTCAACCTGCGGTTCCCACGTGAGATCCGCATGATGCGCGAGGCGGTATTCGACGTCGGGACCCAGCATGGCGCCCAAGCCGTCCATCACCTCACGGGTACGGGGCGGACCGAAGACCCGCAAGGACTTCGGAGCCGGACTCATCACCCACTGCGTCGTGACAACGTCGTTGAGGTCACAGATGTGATCGCTGTGTAGATGCGTCAGAAATACCGCGTCGAGCATGATCGGCAACACGCCCGCAGCCGCGAGTCGCATGCACACGGCCCGACCGGCGTCGACGAGCATCGTGCGCCCGTCCGCCCGCACGAGCGTCGCGGCGCCCGCGCGGTCGCGATCCGGTAACGGGTTCCCGGTCCCCAACAGCACCACGTCGATCGTCATGTGCCCTCCCCGGGATGGAACGTAGCCTCGCGATGAGTTCTCCGGCCGATGGCGGTCTGAAGGGTCAGCCGACGAGAGGAGCCGCCGTGGCGGTCAGGTTCCCGCGAGAGACGGACGTCTATCGCTCCGCGCGCAACCGGCTCCTCGAACGAGAAGTCGCGCTCCGGCGCACGATGGAAGACGTCGCGGCCGAGCGGCGCGCGCTCCCGCCGAGTGGGGTTGTCCCCCACGACTATGTGTTCGAGGCAGCAAGCCCGGACGGCACGGCATGCGACGTGCGCTTGTCGGAGCTGTTCGCGCCGGGTCGTGATTCGCTCGTGATCTACAACTTCATGTTCCCGCGCGCGGCCGACGACGACCGCCCGGGCCCGAGGACGGGTGTATCGGCCTCGCTCCCACTCGCCAAGAGCCCGTGCCCTTCCTGCACGTCACTGCTCGACCAGCTCGACGGCGCCGCCGATCATGTCGCCCCGCGCGTGAACCTCGTCGCCGTGGCGAAGGCGCCTTTCGACCATGTGCACACGTTCGCGGTCGAACGCGGATGGCGACGCCTGCGGGTCCTCTCGTCGGCGAACAACACGTACAACCGCGACTATCACGGCGAAACCGGTGACGGCGACCAGATGCCGATGCTCAACGTGTTTCACCGCGATGGTCAGGTGATCCGACACTTCTGGGGCGCAGAGCTCCTCTACGCGCCGGCAGAACCCGGGCAGGACATGCGCCACGTCGGCACCATCGAGCCACTCTGGAACATCTTCGATCTCACACCCGAAGGTCGCGGTGACGACTGGGACGAACAACTCGAGTACGACCGCTAGGTGAAAGCGATGGCCAAGCTGATCTACTCGGTGATCACCTCGCTCGACGGGTACGTCGCGGACGAGGACGGCAACTTCGACTGGGCGGAGCCGGACGAGGAGGTGCACGCCTTCGTCAACGACCTCGAGCGGCCGGCCGGGACGTACCTGTACGGGCGCCGGATGTACGAGGTGATGTCCTCCTGGGAGACCGCTCCTGTAGATGGCGACCAGCCGGCGTTCATGCGCGACTTCGCCCAGATCTGGCAGGCGGCCGACAAGATCGTCTACTCCAAGACCCTGGACGCGTTATCCAGTGCCCGGACACGCATCGAGCGCGACTTCGACCCGGAGGCGATCCGGCAGATGAAAGCGTCAGCGGAACGCGACATCACGGTCGGCGGCCCCGACCTCGCAGCCCAGGCGATCAAGGCGGGATTGGTCGACGAATACCACCTGCTCGTCGTCCCCGTCGTAGTGGGAGGCGGCAAACAGTCCCTCCCCGACGATGTCCGGCTGAACCTCGAGCTGCGGGACCTTCGCCGATTCGACCGCGGCGTCGTCCACCTCCACTACGGCACCCCGACCTGACTCACGGCAGCGGGCGAACGAGATGGATGTCGCCGGGCTCCGACCGGTCGCACGCGGACATGGAATTCGGTGGCGATTTCCGCCGAGCCGCGGTCATAGTGCGCCCGTGCCCGAGACCTACTTCGACGAACGAATAGCGACGCGGTACGAGGCGTACTGGTCAAACCTGTTCGAGCCGGCTGTCGTCGACCCCGCGGTGAGCTTCCTCGCCGACCTGGCCGGGACACGCGCCGCGCTCGAGCTCGGCATCGGTACCGGTCGTCTCGCGTTACCGCTCAGCCGGCGGGGCGTTCGCGTGCACGGGATCGACCTGTCGCCGGCCATGGTCGCGCAGCTGCAAAGGAAACCGGGCGCGGCCGACGTCGGCGTAACGATCGGCGACTTCGCGACCACCAAGGTGGACGAAACGTTCACGCTGGTATACCTGGTTCGCAACACGATCACGAACCTGACCACGCAAGTCGAACAGGTCGAGTGCTTCCGCAACGCCGCTGCGCATCTCGAACCCGGCGGATGCTTCGTAATCGAGGTCTACATCCCGGAGCTTCAACGTCTCCCGGCCGGCGAGACCATCCACGCGTTCACGGTGAGTCCGACGCATCTCGGCTTCGAGGAGTACAACGTCGCGACACAAATCGCGTTCTCTCACCATTACTGGGTGATCGACGGCCGACTGGAAACCTTCTCGACGCCGCATCGCTACGTATGGCCATCCGAGCTGGACCTGATGGCACGGCTTGCCGGAATGACCTTGCGCGAGCGCTGGAGCGACTGGAACCGTCAGCCGTTCACGAGCGACAGCAGGGAACACGTCTCGGTCTGGGAGAAGACCGCGTAACAGCTGTCGTCGGTCATGCCGTGTGCTTGCGACGCCGCTTCGTACCGAGTGCGGCGGCGAGCCCGGCCAGGACCGCGAGCCCGCCGGTGGCGGCGAGCGGCCGGGTCGAGGCTCCAGTGAGCGGCAACGAGGACCTCGGTGGCGTCGCATCGGTCGCGAGAGTCGCTGTGGACGGAGAGATCATCGTGCTCGTCGTGGCGGGCATGGTCGTCGTCGTTGTCGTTGTCGGCGCGGACGTCGCCGTCACCCCTTGGGTGGTGACGGGGGGCGCGGCATGGCATGTCAGCGTCACGTCGGCGGTCTCACTGGTTCCCGGACCGAGGGTCCACGTCGCGCTCGCGGTGATGTGCAACGGGCCGGTCGCTGTCGTCAGATCGGTGATGTCCGCGCTCGCGATATGCGGCGTCGGTGCGCCGTAACTGACCGACTTCGTGAAGGCGACCCCATTGACGTCGCCGGAGAACGTCACACTGATCCACGACACCGACGGGGGATCGATCTCGATCTTGTCACACGTGATCGTCGGTGCTCCCTGCGGCGGACCGAACGCGGCCGCCGAGCTCGCAAACCCGATGACGAGCATGGCAGTCATCCCGGTGACAATCAGGAAACCTTTCATGACGTTTCTCATCCTTGCTCCCTCACAGATCATCGAAGTCCAGCCCACTTGATCAGCGGCAGACCTCGCCAGCGAAGTCGCGCGCCAAATCGGGATTCCATTCGTGGTCCGGTTCTTTCCCAGTTGCGCCATTTCAGTACGCCCGTTCGTGGGGGATCGTAACGCATTCGCGGATGAGATCACGTCATACCCGACGTCGCCTTTTCAATAAGTTGGCTGGATCATCCCGCTCCGTGATCTGCCATTATTTGTCAACCACGAAGCGTCCTCCATGAGGTACGCGGAACGCGTCGCGCCTAGAGACCGGCCGTCCGGCGCAGCACGTTGAGGTCGAAGCGCGGCGGCGGCACCTTCACCGAACGGTATGAGCGGCGAACGAAAACACGGGCCGAGCGACCATCATCGTGAGGTTCAGCGAATATTCGATGGCGCGCGCCGG
>JAUZEM010000050.1 GCA_030839005.1 Actinomycetota bacterium
GGCACGACCGACACGCAGCGTCTCACGCAGGTGATCAACCGCTCGGTACGCGCGTTCCAGCGTCAGCCCTCGTTGGCGCGGCTCGTCGCCACCCTCGAGACGTCGGCCGATCCGTTCGCAACCGAGATCCTCGCCCGTCTCGCGCACACGACCAATGACATCTACCTCGAAGCGATCCACGATGTCGATCGCGACACGGCGCACCGCATCGTCTCGGTGGTCGACGCGGTTCTCGCCTCGCGACTGCGATCGTGGGTTGCGGGCCGGAGCTCGATCACGGCCGTAACGGACGACCTGGCCGACGCGATCAGTCTGTTGCTCGACCCGGGCTCACGTCTCTCCGAAGTTCGTCACTCCGAAGTTCGGCGCTCCGAAGTTCGTCAGACGGCGCGCTCGTAGTACAGCGGTTCGCCACTCTCCTGCGCGAAGTAGACGCGGCCGCGCCGGTAGGCGAGCTCGAGTCCGGAACGTACGGACACGAGCGCGTCGTCTCGCTCGACGGCCCACAGCTCACGGTCGCTCGCGCGTATGAAGTCGTGGCCACGCTCGGCGTACGCGAAAACCGCGCCGTCGTCGAACCTGCACAGGCACCGTGGAAGGGCGTCGCCGATGGAATCGTCCGACGGCGCGCTGGAGGGCCCGGAGGTGTGGAGAAGATCGGTCTGCAAAGCCATGAGGCCCCCTTACCCAGCCGCCGCAGTGGCACAAGCCTACCGGCGGCAACCGGTCCGAACCAGGGGTTCAAACCGGTCACGCGGGCGCGGATTCCATGCGCGCGAAGAGCGCGGAAGCGGTCGCGGCGTCCGCCGGAAGGAAGGTCTCGAGCGACAGCTCGGCGAGTGTGATATCAAGCGCCGTACCGAAGGTTGCGATCATCGTCATTAGGGCCAGTTCGCCCGCGTCCGTTCGCAGTCGCATAGGCATCGCGATCGGGCGCCCCGGCTCCGCTGCGGGCGGCACCGCGATGCCCATGTCCGCGGCGTAACCGACCAACTCGAGTTCGAGCTCACGCAGTTCGTCGTCACCAGTGACGGCGATCTGCCGCCTGAGATTGTCGATGATGTGCGCGCTCCACTGCGCGATGTTCGCGATCCGTGGCGCCACACCCTTCGGGTGCAAACTCACTCGCAACACGTTGCAGGTCGGCGCGAGCAGCTCGGGCGCGACGCCGTCGACGAGCACCGTCGCGGCGCGGTTCGCACCGACGAGCTGCCACCGGCGATCGACGAGGATCGCCGGATACGGCTCGTGCGCCGCCAGGATGCGCTCAACGGCTTCGCGCACTGATTGCATCTCGGGCGCGTGGAAATCGGTGGCGTGGTACGTCGGCGCGTATCCACCGGCGATGAGCAACGGGTTGCGCTCGCGCAGCGGGACGTCGAGGTTCTCCGCGAGATGTAACAACATCGCCCGGCTCGGCCGCGAGCGACCGGTCTCGACGAAGCTGAGGTGACGCGCCGAGATCCCGGCGGTCGACGCGAGCTCGAGCTGGCTCATCCGTCGGCGGATGCGCCAGTCGCGCAGTAACTGCCCCGCGGGTGCGCCGGCCGTGGCCTCGGTTGAATCGAGCATCGAGATCACCGTAGCGACGGGCGCGCGCCCGGGCCATTACCTCCGAGGGAATCGACGGGCGTCGCGCCGCAGCGCACACTCGCCGCATGACGACAACCATGCTCTCCCGCACGCACGTTTCCGCCGGATGCCTGGCCGAATACGAAGCCTTCGCCGCTCTGATCGAGGGCTTGAACGACAAGGAATGGAATGCCTCGACTCGATGCGTGGGATGGCAGGCGCGCGACGCGGCCGGCCACGTGGTCGGACTCGCGGAGGACACCGCGGCCGGCGTTCCCGGGAGCCGTAACGCCGAGGAGGAGGCCGCGTCCGTGCGCCACGAGTCGCCCGCCGGTGCCGCGGCGCGCCTGCGTACCGCGACCGCGACTCTGCGCGCGTTGGTCGACGCGATCGACGACGACGCGTGGAACGGTCCGAGTGGGGTACCGGATCTCTCGCTCGGCGAAGGAGTGCTGACGCTCTGGTACGACACCTTCGTGCACGCCGACGACATCCGCGCCGCGATCGGCCGGACGTCCGAACGAGGTCCGGGTCTCGACGCGACGATCGCGTATCTCGCGCGACAGCTCACCGCGAAGAGTTGGGGTCCGGCGACGCTGGCGCTCGACGGGGCCGGCCGACACGACGTGAGGGGCGGCGGACCGGAGATCACCGGGGACGCCCTGCAGTTCGCGCTCGTGGCAACCGGCCGCGCGGATGCTTCGACTATCGGTCTCGATCCCGACGTCAATATCTACTGATCCCGGCGCGGCTACCGTGCGCGCCGTGGCACGGGACGACGACGCGATCGAGCTCGAGATCGACGGGCACCCGGTACGCGTCACGAGCCCCGGCAAGGTGCTGTTCCCGGAGCGGGGCGAGACCAAGCTGGACCTCGTGCGCTACTACCTCGCCGTCGCCGAGCCGATCATGCGCACGATGGGCGGCCGACCCGTGCTCATGCAGCGGTATCCCCACGGCGCGACCGGCTCGTCGTTCTTTCAAAAGCGCGTGCCCGACAATGCGCCGGAGTGGCTCGAGACCACGATCGTCAGTACCCCGAACGGCACGACGTCGCGCGCGCTCGTCGCCGTCGACCTCGCACACATCGCGTGGGCGGTGAACCTGGGATGTCTCGGCTTCCACGTGTGGCCCGCGCACGCGGCAGATCCCGACCACGCCGACGAGCTGCGCATCGACCTCGATCCGCAGCCCGGCACCGGGTTCGACGAAGCACGGGCCGCGGCCGCCGACGTGCGGGCGTTGTTCGACGAGATCGGGATCGTCGCACACCCGAAGACCACGGGGAACCGCGGCATTCACGTGTACGTGCGACTCCTCCCGCGTTGGGATCCCATCCAGGTGCGGGCCGCCGCGGTCGCGGTGGCGCGTGAGCTCGCCCGGCGGTATCCCGCGCTGATCACCGACGCGTGGTGGAAGGAAGAGCGGGGCGAGCGCATCTTCGTCGACTTCAACCAGAACGCGCCCCACAAGACGGTGTTCGGCGCGTGGTGCGTGCGGGCGCGCGAAGGCGCACAAGTGTCGACGCCTTTCGACTGGAGCGAGCTCGACACGATCGACCCCGACGCGCAGACGATCGCGACGCTGCCGGCGCGCGTCGAGGCGCTCGGCGACCCGTGGGCCGACATGCCGTCGGAGCCGCAGTCGCTCGAACCGCTGCTGGCGATGTCGGAGCGCGACCTCGCCGGCGGGCTCCAGGACGCGCCATGGCCGCCCGTGTATCCGAAGATGCCGGGCGAGCCGCCGCGGGTCGCGCCCAGTCGCGCCCGCAAGAAGGACATGTAGGCGCCCGCGTAGGCTGACGGGGTGACGTTCCAGGGCTGGCCGGACGCCGCGCTCGAGTTCTACGTCGGCTTGGAGGCCGACAACTCGAAGGCGTACTGGCACGCAAACCGCGCGACGTACGACGAGTGCGTGAAGGCGCCGTTTCTCGAGCTGTCGGACGTGATCGGCCGGGAGTTCGGAAGGCTGCACGTGTTCCGGCCCAACCGCGACACGCGTTTCTCCAAGGACAAGACGCCTTACAAGACGGCGGCCGCCGCGGTGACCGAGGGTGAGGGTGGTGCCGCGTACTACGTGCAGGTCTCGGCCGAGGGCCTGTACGTGGGTAGCGGGTACTACATGCTGGCGAGCGATCAGTTGCAACGGTTCCGCGACGCGGTCGTCGACACGCGAACCGGGCCGAAGCTCGCAAGCGCAGTCGAGGCATTGCGCAAGAACAGGTACGAGGTCGCGGCGCGCGAGGCACTGAAACGCGCGCCTCGAGGCATCGACCCCGACCATCCGCGCGCCGAGTTGCTGCGCATGAAGGGCGTGCACGTGGGTCGCGTGTTCGGCGCACCGCGCTGGCTGCACACCAAGGGTGCCGCGGAACGGATTGTCGCGGCGTGGCGCGACGCGGCCCCGGTGAACCGGTGGCTCGACCGCCACGTCGGTCCGAGCACCCTGGCCCCGCCCGAACCCGACTGATCACTCTCCCGGCACGCCGCCCGTAGGCTGGCCCGCAATGTGCGGCATCGTCGGGTTTGCCCGCTCGGATCCAGAGCGGTTGGAGCGGATGCTGCGATCGATCGTGCACCGAGGGCCCGACGGGCAGGGCACCGACATCGGGACGTACTTCTCGATCGGGATGCGCCGGCTCGCCATCATCGACGTCGCGACCGGTGACCAGCCGCTCTACAGCGACGACCGCAACCTCGCGCTCGTCTTCAACGGCGAGATCTACAACCACGCCGAGCTGCGCCGCGAGCTCGAGCAGAAGGGCCGACGGTTCGTCACCCACCACTCCGACAGCGAGGTCATCCTGCGCGGCTTCGAGGAGTGGGGCCGCAACGTCGTCGACCACCTGACCGGAATGTTCGCGTTCGCGATCTCGGATCACGAACGCGGCGAGCTCTTCCTTGCGCGCGACCGTCTCGGCATCAAGCCGCTGTACTACGTCGACGGTCCGACCGGCTTCGCCTTCGCGTCGGAGCTCAAGGCGCTCTTCCAGGATGCGGCCGTGCCGCGCCGTCCCGCGGTCGACGCCCTGCGGCGCTTCCTCTTGTTCCGTGTTCACGACGACGGTGAGGAGACCTTCTTCGATGGCGTGAAGCGATTGCTACCGGCGCACACGATGCTGGTTCGGCCCGACGGGATCGTGAAGGTCGAGCGCTACTGGAATCCGTCGGTGAATCCGGAGTTCGCGTCGAGCCGAAGCGACGACGACTACGCGCAAGAGTTCGCGAGCCGGTTCGACGACGTCGTGAAACGGCATCTCATCTCGGACGTGCCTGTCGGCGTCCCGCTTTCGGGCGGGCTCGACTCCAGCGGGGTGGTGTCAACCATGGCCCGGCTCCGGTCGGGTGGCACGAACCTGCACACCGCGGGCCTCTACACCTTCTCCGCGCTGTATCCGGGTCAGAGCATCGACGAGAGCGAGTACATCGGCGAGGTCGAGCGCGCGGTCGGCAGCATCCCGCACTACGTGTACCCGAAGCTCGACGAGTTCTGGAGCGAGATCATGGAATGGATCTGGTATCAGGAGGAGCCGACGATCGCGTCGGCGCCCTACGCGTACTACTCGGTGTACCGGCTCGCGAGCGCGCACGTGAAGGTCATGGTGAGCGGCAACGGCGGCGACGAGCTGCTGGCCGGCTACATCCCCTACTTCCGCACCTACCTCAGCTCCGCGATGGCGCAGCACCACTATGTCGCGGCCGCCCGCGAGGTCGTGAAGGGCCGCGACCTCTACAAGAAGTATGCGGGCGAGCTGATCCGCTCGAAGCTGCCCGGACGCGCCACGAATCCCGTGAACGCTCGCGAGTTGCTGGAGCCCGGGTCGTCGGTCGCGACCGCGCACTTTCGCGCGCACGAGAACCTCAACGAGCGCCTCGCGAGCGACGTGCTGCAGTACTCGACCCCCGACCTCCTTCGCTACGAGGACAAGAACTCGATGGCATTCTCGATCGAGGCACGGGTTCCCTTCCTCGACCACGAGCTCGTCGAGTTCATCTTCTCGCTGCCCATCGACCAGAAGATCAAGGGCGGCTGGAACCGCGCGGTGTACCGCAACGCGATGAAGGGACGCATGCCGGAGAAGAACCGGCTGCGCCGCTCGAAGATCGGTTTCACCAACCCCGACATCACCTGGATGAAGGAGAAAGCGTCCGAGATCCGCGCGATCTTCTCCTCGTCCGACCTCGCGTCGCGCGACCTCTACAACCCCGCGCAGCTCGTGACCGCGTGGGACGAGTACCTCGCGGGCCGTCCGGGTGACGGGCTCATCTTCTGGCGCGTGCTGGTCACGGAGCTGTGGATGCGCCGGTACATGGATCAGGCGGTGGCGGTGTGACGATCCGACGCGCGCAGGGGGTCGACTACGAGCGGATCGCGGTGCAGACACACCTGATCCACATCAAGGAACCGCTCGAGCCCGTGTTCGACGAGTACGTGAAACCGGTGCTGCAACCGGGGGACTGGCTCGCGGTGTCCGAGAAGTTCGTGACGATCTCGCAGGGACGGGTGATCCATCACTCGGTCGTCCGGCCCGGCGTGCTCGCCAAGCTGCTCGTCAAGGGCGTCACCAAGCATCCCGACGACGTCGGCTACTCCGACCCTCGGAAGATGCAGGTCGCGATCATGCAGGCGGGGTGGTGGCGCATGTTGGTCGCGATGATCATCGGCGCGACCAGCCGGCTCGTGCTGCGCCGCCGCGGCGACTTCTACCGCATCGCCGGTCACCGCATCTCCGAGATCGACGGCTTCAGTCCCGCGACGGTGAAGCCCTTCGACGAGTTCGCGATGCTCGGACCGGCGAACCCCGACGCCGCGGCCGAGGAGATCTCGGCGCATATGGGCGGCGTACCGGTCGTCATCGTCGACGCCAACAACATCAACGTCGAGGTCCTCGGCACGAGCCCGGGTTTCCCCGCCGACGCGTCGGCCGTCCGCGAGATATTGCTCGACAACCCGCTCGGCCAGAACGACGAGCTCACGCCGATCATCGTCGTAAGACGCCTCAGCCAGGTACGACGCCTCGGCTAGTGACGCGCGGCACGGCCCGCGGCTTTTGACATCTTCTTGACGGCCCCCGATGCGTTCCTGATACCGCGTTGACGGGTGTCCTGGTGTGATGAGAACCGGGCGGCCGACCGGCCGCGCGCGCATCGCAGGAGACACCTTGCTGACCGAGCCGACACCGACGACCGAGACGGCTCCCGCCGCCCGGGACGGCACCGCCTCGTGCCCGATGCCCGTGCCGCTCGTCCCCGGCGTGGAGCTGCCCTGCGACAGCATGCGCTACCGCCTCAAGAACACGTTGCTCGGTCCGCCGCTGCACACCGAGCAACTCGAGCACGAGCGGCTCGGCAAGCCCACCGCGTTGGCGGTCTTCGCCTCCGACAACCTGTCGTCGTCCGCGTACGCGACCGAGGAGATGCTGCGGGTCCTCATCCCCGTGATCGGGTTGAGCGCGTTCGCGCTCGTCGTACCGATCACGACTGCGCTCTTGGTCGTCCTCTTCTTCTTGATCCTGTCGTATCGACAGACGATCAAGGCGTACCCCACAGCCGGTGGCGCGTACATGGTCACGCGCGACAACTTCGGGTTGCTCCCGGCGCAGGTCGCCGGTGTCGCGCTGCTCACCGACTATGTCTTGACCGTTTCCGTCTCGGTTGCGGCCGGGACGGCCGCACTGGCATCGGCCTTCCCGGTGTTCGATCCCTGGATCCTGTGGATCTCCATTGCGTTCGTGATCGTGATCGCGTACGGCAACCTGCGCGGCGTACGCGAGTCGGGCAAGGTCTTCGCGGTACCCACGTACTTCTTCATCATCAACATGGGCATCCTTCTCGCCGTCGGTGTGTTCAAGTCGATCCACGGCGGCTTGGTCCGCGCCAACTATCAGCACGCGACGGGGCTGATGCATTTCGGCAGCAAGAGCGGTGGCCTCCTCGCGGGCGCGAGCCTGGCGCTTGTATTGCACTCGTTCGCGTCGGGCGGCGCGGCGGTGACGGGCGTCGAGGCGATCTCGAACGGCGTGCCGGCGTTCAAGAAACCAGAATGGAAGAACGCGCGCACGACCCTCGTGATCATGGGCTCGCTGCTCGGCGTCATGTTCCTCGGGCTGTCGATCATGGACGCCAAGATGAAGGTCGCACCGTTCACCAACGGCACACCGACCGTCATCTCGCAGATCGGCAAGCTCGCCTACGGCGGCGGCGCGCTCGGCAACGTCCTTTACTACTGCCTGCAAGCCGGCACGATGCTCATCCTGGTGCTCGCGGCCAATACCAGCTTTGCCGACTTTCCCCGCCTCGCGTCCTTCCACGCCGGTGACAACTTCATGCCGCGCCAGCTCACGAAGCGCGGCCATCGGCTCGTTTTCTCGAACGGGATCATCTTCCTCGCGGTCGCCGCGATCGTCCTGCTGCTGGCCACCGGCGCCAAGGTCGACCGTCTCATCCCTCTGTACGCGATCGGCGTGTTCACGTCGTTCACGCTGTCGCAGGCCGGCATGGCCAGGCACCACATCCGCGAGAAGGAGCAGGGCTGGCGCTGGGGATTGTTCGTCAACGGCTTCGGCGCGTTCCTGTCCCTTGTCGTCGACATCGTGATCGCCATCTTCAAGTTCACGCACGGCGCGTGGGTCATCGTCGTGTTCGTACCGATCATGGTTGTCTTCCTCGTGCGTCTGGCCAGGCAGTATGAGAAGGAGGACCACGCACTGGCGAGCGACGTGCCCAAGGCGGTCGCCGCACCCGTGCGCAAGCGACTCGTGGTCATGGTGTTCGTCGACCGCCTGGATCTCGCCGTGGCCCGCGCAATGCAGTTCGGTCGCGCGCTACGACCCGACGAGCTGCGCGCCGTGCACTTCGTGATCGACAACCACCACGCCGACGAGCTCGCCGCGGAATGGCGGGAACACGGACTGACCAATCTCGGCCTCGAGCTCATCGATTGCCCGGATCGACGTCTCACGCGCTCCGCGGTCGAGACCGTGGCACACGAGCTGAGCTCAGGCGATTCCGAGGTGTGCGTGCTGTTGCCCGAGCGCCAGTTCAACGGGGCGTGGCACCGCATCCTCCACGACCAGACCGCCGAGTCGCTCTCGCGCGAGATCTCGCGGCTGCCGCACGCGAATGTGACGATCGTGCCGTTCCACTTCGACGACCGCGGATCGATCTCCGTTGCCGACGCCGGCACGACGCCGAACGTGAACGGCAACGGCCGGGTCGACAACTACGGTCGGGGGAACGGCAAGACCAAGTCCAGCAGCAAGGTCCTCGCGGATACCGTGTCGATCGTCCGGCCCGCCGGCACCACGCCGATCGGCGAGGTGCGATGCCGTCAGAACGTGAAGGTGCACGGGCGGGTCCAGGCCGTGCGCGTCGAGCCGCTCGGGGGCAGCCCGAGCCTCGAGTACACGCTGGTCGACGAGACCGGCGGGGTATCGGTCGTGTTCTTCGGTCGACGCCAGATCGAGGGCATCGCGATCGGTGCCGCCCTCACCGTCGAGGGCATGGCGATCGACCACCACGGCCGGCTGGCGATCGTCAACCCGATTTACGAGCTTCGCTGACCACGCGGGACGTTCGAGTGCGCGCGACGATGTCGGCGTGAGCATCTTCAATGACGACCACCGCTACTGGCAGGATCGCTTCGACACTCGTCGCGTCGCCGACCGGATCGACGAGCTGCTCGTGAGCGAACGCATAGACGAGAACACCAAGTCCTTCATCGAGTCGCGCGACATGTTCTTCCTCGCGACGTGTGATGCCGACGGCCACCCGCAGTCCTCATACAAGGGCGGTGACCCCGGTTTCGTACGTGTCGTCGACGAACAGACGATCGCCTTTCCGGTCTACGACGGGAACGGAATGTTCCTCTCGCTCGGCAATATCCGCGCCCACGCCAACGTCGGCATGTTGTTCATCGACTTCGAACAACCGAACCGCGTGCGGGTCAACGGCGTCGCGACCGTCGACCCGCAGGACCCGCTCGGCGCCGAGATGACCGGCGCAACGCTCGTCGTGCGAGTGCGAACCGCGCAGGTCTTCCCGAACTGCTCTCGTTACATCCACAAGATGCGACTCGTCGAGCGCTCGAAGTTCGTGCCGAAGCGGGACATCGAGCCGCCGATCCCCGACTGGAAACGTATGACGTGGGCCCAGGAGTACCTCCCTGAGCACGATCCCGCGCGCGCGGCCGACCCACTGACGTGAAGGAGAGGCTCGGGTCGCCGGGCGGCGGCGGGCGGTCCGACCGATCGGCGACCCGAGCCAGCCACACCGCGCGCGGCGCCGCGCGCCGATGCGACCGTCACGCGACATTCTTGCCAGATGCGACCCGTTGTCAAGGGCTGCTCTCGTCGGGCAATACGTCGGGCAATACGTCGGGCAACAGGACGTGTGGATTCAGGATCCCGACCGGGTCGAGCGCGTGCTTGATCGCGCGATACGTCGCGATCTCGACCGCGCTGCGCACCAGGTGCAGGTACCGCCGCTTGACG
Organism: Actinomycetota bacterium; assembly: GCA_030839005.1. Lineage (GTDB taxonomy): Bacteria > Actinomycetota > Acidimicrobiia > IMCC26256 > PALSA-610 > PALSA-610. Next base: position 10,064 of record JAUZEM010000050.1, read on the forward strand.
CTTCCGATCCCGTGCTCGGCACTGATGGAGCCGTGCAACGCGGCGACGAGCTCGAACACGGCTCCGGTGACGCGCTCATCGTCCACCGGTACACCCGTCACGTTGACATGCACGTTTCCGTCGCCGGCGTGGCCGAACATCCATACCGACGCGTCGGGCGCGAGCGCGACCACAAGGACGGGTACCGCGTGGACGAACTCGCCGAGCCGGTCGGCCGGGAGCGACACGTCGAGCTTGAGCGGCGCACCCTCGGAGTTGATCGCCTCCGGATGGCCCTCCCGGTAGCGCCAGAGCGCCCGCGCCGCGACGTCGTCGGTCGCGACCGCGACGTCCGCAACGTCGGCACACTGCTCAACGGCCCGCCCCAGGGCTTCGGTCGGGTCGGTATTGGCGGCGGCTTCGACGAGCACGTACGCCGCGTGTGACGAAGCGAACGGCCGGGCGAGTCCGAGCCGGCGGCACACGAGCTCCAAGCCCTTGTCGAAGAACAGCTCGATCGCGTTCACGCAGTCGACCTCACGCCGCAGCGTTCCGACCGCGTCGAGCGCGGCGTCGACGGAGCCGAACGCGCACAGCGCGACGACCTTGCAGCGAGTCGGTGCGTGCAGGCGAAGTCGTGCGGCCGTGATGACGGCGAGCGTGCCCTCGCTGCCGCACAGCAGACCGGGCAGGTCGAAGCCCGAGTTGTCCTTCTCGAGACCGTCGAGCCGCCGGATGACGCGGCCATCGGCCAGCACCGCCTCGATCCCGACGAGCTGGCGGCGCGTCGACCCGTAGCGCAACACGTGTACGCCGCCGGCGTTGGTCGCGACGGTACCGCCGACGGTCGCGACGTCGCGTGCGCCCAGATCGATGCCGTACTGCCAGCCCGCGTCACGTGCGCGACGTTGCAGCTCCGCCAGGGTCGCCCCCGCCTGCGCGGTTATCTGCCCGGTACGCGGGTCGACCGGCCCGATTGCGTCCAGCCGCCGGACGTCGAGCACGAGCTCCCCGTGCAGCGGCACCGAGCCGCCGACGAGCCCGGTGTTGCCGCCCTGGGGCACGACCGCCGTTCGCTCGGCGTTGCACAGGCGGAGCACCGCCGCGACCTCATCGACCGTTCCGGGGCGCACGACCGCCGGGCTCACACCGCGGAACCGGCCGGTCCAGTCGACGACGTTCGCCTCGATGACATCGGGATCGGTGCGCACATGCGAAGCCCCGACCGCGTCGCGCAACGCCGCGAGCAGACCGGACGAGACGCTCATCGCCGACGATGCTACGGCTGTGGGCGCGCGCGTCCGCGTGCCAAGATCGGGTCGTGTCCGATCAGCCATCGCACCGCGGACGGTTGCTCGTCGCGGCGCCACCCCTCGTCGATCCCAACTTCGACCGGACCGTCGTGTTGATGCTCGAGCACGGAGACGACGGCGGCCTCGGCGTCGTCTTGAATCGCCGCAGTGAAACGACTATCGACGACGTGTTCCCCGAATGGCACGAGCTCGTGTCCCCGCCCGGAGTCGTCTTCGCCGGTGGTCCCGTGTCGACCGACGCCGTCATCGCGCTCGCCCGACGCCGTGACGTCGAGGTCGAGGGCTTCGTCCAGGTTCTCGGTGATCTCGGGACGATCGACCTCGCCGACGACCCGCTCCGCATCGGTGCGTCCCTCGAAACGCTGCGCGTCTTCGCGGGTTACGCGGGTTGGACGCCCGGCCAGCTCGAGGCCGAGCTCGCGCAAGGGGCGTGGTTCGTCGTCGCCTTGGAGCCGGGCGATCCGTTCGTCGCCGCGCCCGAGCGTCTGTGGCGAGATGTGCTGCGCCGTCAGCGCGGACGGCTCGCCCTCTTCTCCAACTACCCCGAGGACGCCACGGTCAACTAGTCAATTCGCAACGGGCACGAGCGACGAGCGGCCTCAGAGCTGGTTTATCGAGAGGAACCGTTCGATCATCGCATGCACTTGGTCGGGAACCTCGAGTTGGTTGAAGTGGCCCGAGCCGACGGTCTGCCCGATGGTGATCGTCGGGCACGCGCGGCGCAGATCGGCCGCGATGTCGTTCGGGACCGCGGAGCCGATCGACAGCAACGGCACCTCGACCGCGCCGAGCGCCGACGCGCCGTCGAATCGTGCCATGGCCCGGACAAGTGCGGCGGCGATCGCCGGCGGTTGCGTGGTCATCCCGCTGATGATCTCGTCGCGCCGAGCGGCGTCAGTGGGCAGGAACATCCCACTCACGAATCCGGCGCGCCACGACCCGTCGTCGTCGGCCTCGACCGCATCTGCGGCCTGACCCAGATAGGCCTTGATGTTCGCGTTCACAATCGGTGCCGGATCGATCATCACCGCGGCCCGGACGGCGCCGGCACGTGCCGCGCCGGCCAGGGCGACCAGACCGCCCATGCTGTGGCCGACCACTACCGGGCGGTCGCACCCGGCTGCTGCGGAGACCGCGAGCACGTCGTCGCAGAGTGCGCCGAACTCGTATACGCCCGAGCCCGGCTGGGGTCGATCACTGTCGCCGTGGCCCCGCAGATCGAGCGCGACGACAGCGTGGCGAGACGCAAAGTGCTCGAACTGCGGGGCAAAGTACGAGCGGTCGCCCGCCCACCCGTGAACCAAAACAATCGCGGGAGCCCCGCGACCCGCAGTGTCGTACGCAAGCTTGACGCCGTCCCGATCAACGAACTTCGGCATGCGCGCCTCCACAGCGAGGAATCGATCGTACCCTCGGCGAAGTGTCGTACGAAGGTGCGCGGCGATCCGCTGATTGCCCGTGTCAGAGTGGATGGCGTCATAACAATCGCCCACCGCGCCGGATGAAGGGAAGCGATGATGGACTGGATCACCGAGATGACGTTGCGCCTCGCGAGCGCGACCAACCTCGATGCGGCCGATCTCTTGCTCGACGCGGAGGCGAAGGAGACACTGCTCGACCTCGCCGGGGTCGCCGCGCACTCGTCCGGCGACCGTACGAACGCACCGCTGCTGTGTCACGTGCTCGGGCGTGCGATCGCTCGTGGCGCCACGTTCGACGAGTGTGCCCGTGCAGTCCACGACTTCGCGGCGGAGTAGTGCACCTGACGGCGACGGCTGTACGGTCCGGTGAGGTGCGCCCCGTCGACATCGAGGGCGAGGAATACGTGTTGTGGAGAGGGACGGACGGCCGCCTCCGCAGCGCGCCCCGGCGTTGCCCGCACCTCGACCACGACCTCGCCGAGGGCCACGTCGCCGGAGATGAGCTCGTGTGCCCCGGTCACGCCTGGGCCTTCGACGGTGCCGGCAACGCGTACAAGCGAAACGAGTTCGGCCGGGTCGACCCGAAGGGCTCGGTCGCGACGCTGGAGATCCGCGAGGAAGACGGAACGGTCGTGCTCGAACCGCGCTGACGTGCGCCCGAAGGGCGCAGACGCGCGGCCATTCGGTACCGTCCCGGTTTCCCATGACGGCCGTCTACCCGCCCGACCACCATCTCCTCCGCGACCTGCGCTTCTCGTTCGAGCACGACGCGGACGGACGCCGAAGTCGCGCGTGGATGCCCGTCGTCCGCGAGCTGTGCACCGACCTCGGTCACGCGCGGGCCGGGGTACTCGCCACTCTCGTCGATGTGATCGGCGGCGGTTTGGCGGCGAGCGCGGCCGCGCCGGGGTGGATCGCCACGGCCGACCTCACGTTGCACCTCGTCGGAGCGGCGCGTCCGGGATCGGTCGTCGAGGCCCGGGCCGAGGTGCTGCGCGCCGGGCGGACGACCGTTGTCCTCGAAGTCGCGCTCGTCGACGAGCACGAGCGGAACGTCGGCATCGCCACGATGAGCTTCGCGGTGCTGCCCCGGCGAGAGGCGAATCCCGAGGTCGATCGCGTGCGCGACAGCCCGTCGACGATGGCGACGGCACGGTCGCGGCTCGACCGACCGTTGCTCGAGGAGCTGGACGTGCAAGTGCGCGACCCGGCGCGCGGCGTAATCGAGGTCCCCGTCACCGACTGGTCGCGAAATTCGATGGGCTCGATGCAAGGCGGAGTCGTGGCAACGGTGGCCGAGGTCGCGGCCGAGACCGCGCTGCGCGCGGCAACGAACGAGCAACTCGTCGTCACCGATCTCCAGGTCACCTACCTCGGGTTCGGCCGGGTCGGGCCCGTCCGAACCACGGCCGAGGCGCTCGGCACGGGTGATGGCCACGGCTCCGCGCGCGTCGAGCTCGTCGACGCCGGCGCGGAGAGCCGGCAGATGACAGTCGTGCACGCCGTCGCGACCCGGGTCCTCACGTGAACAGCGACGAGCGCCCGGAAGCGGGGCATCACGTCGGGCGATACATGGGCGTCGCGATGCGCGAGGTCGAGGAGCTGCACCTCGTCGGGCACGCTTCGGTCGCGCCCCACCTGCGCGGTCCGGCCGGTGGCGTCCGCACGGGCGCACTCCTGACGATGCTCGACAACGTCGGTGGAGTCACCGGCGGCCTCGCGGCACTTCCGGACGGCTGGGTCGTGTCGACGAACCTTGCCGCACGCGTCGTCGCGCGCTCGCACGTCGGGCCGTTGCGCATCGACTCCTGCTTGCTGCGCCGAGGACGCAACAACGTCGTCACGAGCGTGCAGGTCCGCGACGAGGGCCTGCGCGACGCGCTCGTCGCGAGCGGCGTTCTCACCTCCGCGATCCTCGTTCCCGAGAACGGTCCGCCTCAATGGACCCGTCCTCTCGTCCTCGAGGCTGGGCCCGAACCCGCGCCCGATCTGCCGTCGATGCCCGACTGGCTCGGCGTACGCGTCGTCGGGGATCACGCCGTCGAGATCGAACTTGCCGCGGAGCTTCGGAATCCGTGGGGCATCCTCCACGGCGGGGTCGTCGCGACGCTCGTCGACCTCGCGGCCGAGCACGCGACCGGCGGCGGGATCACGACCGACGTCGTGCTGCACTTCCTCGCACCGAATCGCGTCGGTCCCGTGCGCGCGAGCGTGCGCGAGCTCGGCCGGCGGACTGATGGCCGCCTCCTGCGGGTCGAGGTCCGCGACGAGGGTGCCGCGCGCATGACCGCGCTCGCGATCGTTACGTGTGCCCCGCGGGCGTAACGCGAGCTACGCGGGTGTGAACTCGACGGGGAGATGCTGGATCGTGGTGACGAGCGAGTTGGCGCCGCGCTCGGCGTCGACACCTTCGGGAACGTGGATGTCCGGCAAACGCGTCAGCAGCTCTTCGAGCAGGATCCTGATCTCGGTGCGGGCGAGGTTCGCTCCGAGGCAGAAATGCGGTCCCGTGCCGAACGCGAGGTGCAGGTTGGGCGAGCGATCGACGTGGAACGCGTCGGGATCGTCGAACACGTCGGCGTCGCGATTCGCGCTCGGGTAGACGTTGAGCAGCACGTCGCCGGCCGCGAGGGCGCGCCCCCGGAGCTCGGTGTCGCGGGTGACCGTGCGCGAAAAGCTGATCACGGGTGACACGTAGCGCAGGATCTCCTCGGTCGCGCTGTTCACGAGACCGAGATCGTCCGCGAGCTTGGCGCGCTGGGCGGGGAAATTCGACAGCGCGAGCATCCCACCGGACAAGGCGTTGCGCGTCGTCTCGTTTCCCGCGACCAGCAGCAGCACCAAGAAGGCGAGCAGGTCGTCGGCGCCGAGACCGAGGCTCGCCTCGGCGAGGCCGCCCGCCTGCACGCGGGTGTGGAGCGCCTGCTCGTCGAACGAGATCTCGCCCGCGTCGGCCGACGAGAGCAGCACCGAGATGAGGTCGTCGCGCGGATGCGCGCGCCGGTCTTCGAGCAGACCGACGAGGTAGGTGATGTACTCGGCCCACGCCTCACCTGCGGCCGACTGGCGCGGATCGTCGGCCTCGGCGCCTTCACCGGCCATCATCGTGTCGGACCAGTGTGCGAGGCGCCCGCGGTCGTCGACCGCGAGGCCGAGCATCCCCGCGATCACGATCAGCGGCAGTTGCTTGGCGATGTCGTCGACGAAGTCGCACTCGCCTCGCCCGGCCACTCCGTCGACGAGCCCGCGTGCGACCTCGCGAATGTGATCTGTCAGCTGCGTGATCCTCGCGCCGGTGAACCCGCGGCTCACGAGGCGACGCTGCCGCGCGTGCTCGGGGTCGTCCATCGACACGATCGACAGCGCGTCGGCGCCACCGCCCTTCGGGCGCACACCCTTCGCGCTGCTGAACAGCTCGGGCTGACGTTCGACGTACGACACGTCCTCGTATTTCGACACGACCCAGATCCCGTTGCGCTCGTCGCGGTGCACCGGATCGTTCTCACGCATCCAGCGGAAGAGGTCGTGCGCGACGCCCCGAACGTACAACGTCGGGTCGAGCGCATCCGATTCGTACGGCGCAGCGGGGGCAGTCATTGTTCCTCCATAGGGGTGGGCATTTCAGGCGGCGAATCCGCAACCCGGGCGAAAACGTGCGCCAGCTCGCGGGCCCGCGCCGCGAGCGCTTCCCGGCGGCCGTCGGATTGCGGCAGGTGCTCCACGAGGACGCCGATGACCGCGTTGCGGATCGCCGCCACGACGGCCGCGTCGTACAGCGCGGGCGCGTCGGGGCACAGGCTGCGCAACCACCCTGCGAGCGCGTGCTCGAAGGCGTTGGCGGTCTCGAGCAGCGGCTGGTACACGTCGTCGTCGCCGTGGATCGCGTCGGCGATGAGGGTTCGCCAAAGATCCTCGTCGGCGGTCATGCCGACGAAGAGATGGTCGAGCAGGGCGGCGAGACGATCCTCGACACTGCCGGCCAGGCCCTCGGGAAACGGTGAGGGCCGCAGGTCGGCCGTGCGCCGGTGCTCGATCGCCGCGCGGAGCAGGTCGCGCTTCGACGGGAAGTAGTGGTACAGCGTTGCCACGTTGAGACCGCACGCGGACGCGACCGCCCGCATGCTCGTGCCGTGCGCGCCGCCCCGCGCCATCAACGCGAGGGTGGCGTCGAGGATCCGATCGCGTCGTACCGCCATACTCCGGGCACCCTATCAAACGTTCGTTTGGGCCGCCCCCAGTGCCGGATGCTTCGGCGAGCCCCGGTCGGTTGCTCCTTATGCTCACCGCGAGTACAAGGGAGGCGTGAGCAGCGAGGCCGAATTCCTCGAGCAGTACAAGCCGGCCCGGTACCCGCCCGTCGCGGTCACGGTCGACGTCGTGCTCCTCACGGTGCGCTCTGGGCGGCTTTCGGTGCTGCTCGTGCAACGCCGCGGGCATCCGTTCCGCGGGCGCTGGGCGCTCCCCGGCGGGTTCGTCGAGCCCGACGACGACCTCGACGGCGCGGCGCGCCGCGAGCTCGAGGAGGAGACGGGTGTTCTCGTCTCGGGCGGCGGAGAGTCGGTCGCGCTGGGACACATCGAGCAGCTCCGCTCCTACGGCGCGCCGGATCGCGACCCGCGCATGCGGGTGGTGTCGGTCGCGTACGTCGGGTTCACCGCCCACAACGAACCGGCGGTCGCGGGCTCCGACGCGGCCGACGTTCGGCTCTGGGCGATCGACGACCTCGCGATCCCCGGCTTCGGGAGCGACGACGGAGTACCTCTCGCCTTCGATCACGCGCAGATCATCGCCGACGGCATCGAGCGCTCCCGCGCCAAGCTCGAGTACACGACGCTCGCGACGGATTTCCTCGACGAGCCGTTCACACTCGGTGAGCTTCGCCGCGTCTACGAGGCCGTATGGGGCGAGACGCTCCACGAGGGGAACTTCCGGCGCAAGGTGCTGTCGACGCCGGGTTTCGTGGAACCGACCGGCAGCACCGCGCCGACCGACGGGCGTCCGGCGGCGCTGTACCGCCGGGGTGCCGCGACGCGCCTCCACCCGCCGATCCTCCGACCGTGATCAAGCGAGTCGTGACCGGCGTATATCCCGGCTCCTTCGATCCCTAGACGGTCGCGCATCTCGCGATCGCCGAGGCGGCCGTGCGCGCGGGGGACATCGACCGCATCGATCTCGCGCTCTCGAACGTCGCGCTGGGCAAGGAACGCGGCGCACATTCGAGCGTCGAGGCGCGCGCTGCCGCGATCCGGCGCGCGGCGCGGACCCGCCCGTGGCTCGGCGTCGCGGTCACCGACGCGCAACTGATCGCCGACATCGCGTCGGGCTACGACGTCGTCGTGATGGGCGCCGACAAGTGGACACAGGTACGCGATCCGCAGTGGTACGGCGGCGACCCGACCGCTCGCGACAGTGCGCTCGCCGCGCTCCCGCGCGTCCTGGTCGCGCGCCGACCCGGCTTCGAGGTCGTGGGCGCGGAGGCGCTCGACGTCGATCCCGAGCTCGCGCACGTCTCGTCGACACGCGCCCGTTCCGGCGAGCATCATCTCGTCGTGCCCGACGCGCGGCGGCGCCTGCTCGTCGACGGCAACAACGTGGTCGGCAGCCGCCCCGACGGTTGGTGGCGCGACCGCCCGGGCGCGGCCCGCCGGCTCGTCGCCGAGCTCGACGCGTTCGTTGCGCGCACCGGCGACCAGGTGATGGTCGTGTTCGACGGCCGGCCGGTGCCGGGCCTGGCCGCAGGCAGACACGAGGGAGTACACGTCGCCTACGCGACGCGCGCGGGTCGCAACGCGGCAGACGATCGCATCGTCGAGGAGATCGCACGCGACCACGATCCGTCGTCGCTCACGGTCGTCACGTCGGATCGCGAGCTCGCGCAACGGGCGCGCGAGCTGGGGGCTCAGGTCGAGGGTGCGGGCGCGCTCACTCGCGAGCTGGGATCGGAGCGCCCGTGACGTCGTCGTCGCGCTCGACCCGAAACGCGTTCAAGGCCATCGACACCAAGTGGTACTGGCCCACCGTGAACACGAGGTCGAGCAGACCCTTTACGTCGTAGCGCGACACGAGCGCGGCGTATGTGGAATCGGACAAAGTCTGCTCGTTGTGCAGCTCGTCGGCCGCGCGCAACAGTGCCGCATCGGCCGCGGACCAGCCGTCGGCGTCCGGACCTTCGGCGACGCGCGCGATCTCGTCGTCACTGATGCCGATCCCGCGCGCGATCGCCACGTGCTGACCCCACTCGTACGGCGCGCGGCAGTTCCAGCCCGTGCGCAGGACGAGCAGCTCGCGATCGCGGGCCGGCAGCGTGCTCTTGGCGAGCACATGGTTCCCGAACACGAGCCACCGCTTCATGAGCTTGGGATGATGAGCAATGGTGGCGAAGACGTTCAGCGTGCGGTCGCCCAGCAACGCGCGCGTCTCGTCGTCCCACTCTTCGCGCGGCAGCGGCTGCAGGCGAGGTTCCATGGGGCCAGAGCGTAGGCTGCGCCGATGCCTCGCGACCTTCGCGACGACACGATCCTCACCGCCGATCCGGACCGGCCCGGCCGGTTCCGCGGGAACCTCCCCGACGCCTGGAAGGTCGTGTACGTCTTCGGCGGCGTCTCGATGTACGCGGCGTTGCGCGCGATGCAACAGCAGCTCGGACGCGCGGATCTCTCGCTCGTGACCGCGAACGCGATCTTCGTCGCGCCGGTTCCCCCGGGTCCGATCACCATCGACGTCGACGTGTTGCGCGACGGCCGGCGGGCCTCACAGGTCGCAGCCGACCTGTGCATTCCCGGCGTTGACGGCCCCGCGTTGCGAGTGCACGGTGTGTTCGGCGCCGCGCACGACATCGAGCTGTCCCATCAGGAGGTGCGGTTCCCGGAGGTCCCGGGCCCGGCCGACGTCGAGATCCCGCCCGAGCGGCCGAACCCCTTCGGCCGGATCAACTTCCACGAACAGACCGAATGGCGACCCGTCAGCCCGCTCGACGATCCCGGCAAGGGCCACTTCCTGTCGTGGGTGCGGCTGCGGGAGACCGAGCCCGACCTTCTCAGCCTCGCCGTTCACGGTGATGTGCTGGGTCCCGCGGTCGGACGCGCGCTCGGACCGCCCGACGACTCTGCTCAAGTGTTCATGGTGCTGTCACTCGAGATCGGCATCCGCTTCGTGCGCGCGCCGGTGACGCCGTGGGTTCTCCAGGAGATCGAGGCCTGGCACGTCGGCGACGGCTACGCGACGGGTCCGGCCCGCTTGTGGGACGAGCACGGCCGCCTCTGCGCGATTGCGACGCAAACGGCGCACCTGCGCCGGCGCGCGGGCGGGGCATAGCCCGGAGGCGGGCATCCTCGGCGTGACTCCACCCGTCCCTCACGCCGAGGACTGCCTACCAACCCCCACTTCCCTCGAACAGTGAACACCACTACCACTCACCGTGGCAAGAACTTTCTCTGGTTGTTCGGGGGAGCGCCCGATACATCTCCTGTGAAGCGGCACGACGGCGGCTGGCGACTCCTCGGCGCGTCCCTCGTCGTCTTCGCGTCCGGACCCGCGGCGGCGATCGCCGTTCCCTGGCTGCAGCGCGCGCACCTGATCGCGGCCACGCCACTCTGGCTCCTGATCTCGTTGCTCGTCGCCTGCAGCCTTTCGAACGCGTGTGTCATCGCGTTCGAGGGACGACTCCCGCCCGCGTGGGGACTGCAGCTCCGCGCCGCGGTCGCCGCGATCAGCACCGCATGGGTCGTCTACGCGACGGGCTGGGGATCACTGCTCGTGATCGCGTACGCGATCGCGATCGCCGACGCGATGCGCGTACACGGCTCTCGAGCCTGGCGTCCCGGACTCGTTTGGAGCATGGTCGCCGTCTTCGGGGGCGAGGTCGCGATCGAGCTCGGGCTCGCGCCTTCGGTCATGCGGCCCTCGACGTCGCACGCGGTCGCGGGTGCGACGACATGTTGTCTCGCGCTCATCGTGCGCACCCTCGGGGTGTCCGCGAAGAGCGCGGAAGACGCGGCCGTTCGCATCGAGGAGGGCCGCTCGTACTTCCGGGATCTCGTACAACACGCCGCCGACGTGATCGCGCTGGTCAGCGCGGACCTGCGCATCCAGTACGTCAGCCCGGGGATCGAGTCGATGGTCGGCTGCACGCCGGCCGCGTGCATCGGGCACCACATTCGCGATGTGCTCGGGGCCGATGCGTCGGCGGACATCGGGCGGGCGCACGAGACGCTCACCCTGTCCGACTACGTGAGCTGCGAGTGGCGCCTGACCAACGAGTTGCGCGGGCAGCGCCAGGTCTACGCGCGCCTGACGCTGCGGCACGACCAGTCCCTCGTCCTGAACCTGCGCGACGTCACCGAGCAGCGCGAGCTGGAGGCCCAACTCCACCACCGGGCGAATGTCGACGAGCTCACCGGGCTGTCGAACCGTGCGACCTTGATCCAAGCGCTCGGTCAACGAGAACGCGTCGAGGTGACCGTGTTGTTCATAGATCTCGACGGGTTCAAGGAAGTGAACGACTCACTCGGCCACGAGCAAGGCGACCGGGTGCTGCGCGACGTCGCCTCGCGGGTCGCGTCCGTCGTGCGCAGCGGTGTCACGGTCGGGCGCCTCGGCGGAGACGAGTTCCTCGCGATCATTCAGGGCTCCGACGTCGTCGCCGCGCACATCGTGGCCGAAAGGATCATCGACGGCATCGTCCAGGTCGGAGCGATCATCAAGTTCCCATTGAGCGCGAGCGTAGGGATCGCGTCGGGGACGCCCGACGAGTCCGCCGAACAGATCCTGCGCCGAGCCGACTACGCCATGTACCAGGCCAAGGCGGCAGGACCCGGGAACATCCGCGTCGCGCCGCGCGAGGAGAACGCCCCGACGCGCGCGTTCTGACTTCTCGTCTACGCCGGCCGCTCGACCTTCAAGACCTTGCGCTCGCTCGGCAAGCTGTCGTAGAGGTCGGCGACGAGGTCTTCGCGCACCGCCTTGCACGCCGGGTCGCTCCAGCGGTTCTCCCACTGGTGCGGATCGTCTTCGACGTCGTACAGCTCGCCTTCGGTCCCGTCGTATGCGACCGAGCTGACGGGTCCGATGCCGCCGCCGAACATGCCGGTCGCGGCGAAGAACTCCTCCAGGCCGTTCGGCTCGCCGACGGTCGACGGCTCATAGGCCGTGCACAGCCAGCCGTCGCGGTATATCGAGCGGAGGTGCATGCCGTAGCCGGGAAACTGCGAGTCCCACTCGCACAGCACGCGTTCGCGTTCTGAGCCGGGTGCGGTCGGCAGGGGCGCGCCCTGCATCCAATCGGGCTGCGGGACACCGGCGATCTCGCAGAACGTGGGCGCGAGATCGAGCTGGCCCACCGGCTCACCGATCTCCTTGCCGCCGGCGATCCCGGCCGCCGGCGCGGGACGCCAGACCATCGGCAGCCGCATCAACGAGTCGGTGTGGAACGGCCCCTTGAATATCAGGCCGTAGTCGCCCTGCAGTTCGCCGTGGTCGGTCGTGAAGAACACGTCGGTATCGACGTCCCATCCGCGCGCCTCGATGCGGCGAAGAACGCGCCCGCACGCTTCGTCGATGAGCTCGTTCATGATGTGCGTCATCGCGTTGATCTCGCGGATGTTGTCGGCGGTGACGTTCTGCGGGCGGTACGACCCGGGCCCGCCCTCGGCGTTGACGAACGTGCCTTCCCAGAGCGCGAGCCAGTGCGCGGGCTTCTGCGCGAGCACCCGTTCGACGTCCTGGTTGCTCCCGGGATGGCCCGGCGGAAGGTCGAGGTCGCGCCAGTTGCAGCGGTGCTGTTCGCTCGCGGGCGGGTCCCAAGGATGGTGCGGGTCGGGGAACGACATCCAGACGAACCAGTCGGCATCGTCCGGCAGCGAGTCGAGATACGCGATCGTGCGGTCGGCAACCCAGTCGGTGTGATACCACTCGCGCGGGATCGGGTTGATGCGCGTCTCGGGTGCGCCGGTCTCGCCGCCCGGCTCCGCCGCGAGCAACGGCGAAAAGCCCTTCGTGGCCTCGAGGCCATGGTTGTCGATGAGCCAGCGGCCGTAGTGCTGCAACGCGCGCTTGCCGAATGCCGGCACGTGCACGGCGAGCTCGGCGTGCTCGAACCCGCGGTACGGACCCGTGAGGCCGCGTGCCGACATGCTGTTCTCCGGCCACTGCAGCTCGAGATCGAAGCCGGGCTCGAAGTGCGCTTTGCCGAGCAGCGCGGTGCGGTAGCCGGCCTTCTCGCGCAGGTAGGCGGCGACACTCGGCGCGTCCGCGGGCAGTGGGACGCCGTTGGCGACCACTCCGTGCGTACGCACGTATTGGCCCGTCAGCATCGTCGAGCGGGCGGGCATGCAGACGGTGTTCTGGTTGTAGGCGCGCTGGTAGTTGACGCCGGCGCGGGCAAGCGCGTCGACAGTAGGCGTGCGCGCGATCCTGCCGCCGTTGCAGCCGAGCGAGTCGTACCGCTGCTGATCGGTCGTGACGAAGAGGATCTTGCGTCCCATCAGAGAATGCCTTGCCTCGGCGTGCACGCGAGCAGCACCGTGCGTTCCAACCCCGACTCACGGTGCTCGTGAGCCGCGTCGTACTCCTTCGACGTGGTCATCTCGACGAAGGACTTGCGGCTGGGGTACTGCACCAGCGCGATCGCGTCCCACGCGTCGGCGTCGAGGTCGCCGATCAGGGTCTGGTCGACCTTGCCCATCCACAGCACCTTGCCGCCGCGCGCCTCGACCATCTGCACCGCGGCGCCGCCGTACTTGTTGTACTCCGAGACGCCCTCGCGCGGCTTGAACTTCAACAGGTTGAGCATCACGACCGGGCCCTCGTCGGGCGCGTTCGTGAGCGCGATGAACTGTTCCTTGTTCGGCCGGATACCACTCATGTAACTGTCCCCTCGGTGAGATTGCGAACGACATCGGTGACCACGCGCCGCGCACGCGCGATGCTGCAACCCTGCGCGGTGCGCAAGCGATTCCACGCGTCCCAGCTCGTGACGAGCTCGAGCGCGTCGTGGGCATCACTCGTCAGCGCCGGGAACGTCGCCTCGAGCTGCCGCCGGAGCAACCGGTCGAGTCGCGCGAGATTGCGGGCGATTGCGGGCGAGTCGTGAATCGACAGCAGCGCCGCACGACGCACCGGTGTGACCGCTTCGTAGAACGTCGCTCGCTGCTCGACCAGCTCATCGACGGTCGCGGCCGAGCCGATGAGCGGCGCGAATCGCTGCCATTGCCGCTGCGCCACCTCGGCGCGTAACGCCTCCACATCGGCGAAGTGGTTGTGCACCGAACGCGCGGATACGCCGGCGCGCGCCGCGACCTCGGGCACGCTCGGCCGCAACGCTCCGGCCTCGTAACACGCGAGCAGCGCGTCGACGATCGCCTCTCGATTACGCGTACCCCGGCCGACCCGGCCGTCCGCAACCGTCACATCCGAGAGTCTGCCATTAGTTGCAGGCTTCCTGCAACTAGTTCGGTCCCCGCTTCGGCGAAATCATGTGTGACCGATGTCACGTGCCGCTCGTGGTGCCGGAAGGCGTACGGTCCTGCTCGTGACGACGAGCGAAACACCCGATACCGGTTACCTACCGGTGATGCTCAACCCCTTCGAGCCCGGCTACTTCGACGACCCGTATTCGCAGTACCGCCTGGTGCGCGAGCGGGACCCCGTACACCTCAGCCCGATCGGCGCCTTCGGGCTGTTCCGCTACGAGGACGTGCATCGCGTGCTGCGCGATCCGAGCCTCAGCGTCGAGGAACGGCACATGACGCCACTGGCGGCGACGGCCGACCCGGATATCGAGGCGATGCTCGTCGAGCGGCGCGAGGGCGGCACCCACACGATGCTCAACCTCGATCCGCCGGACCACCACCGGCTGCGCCGGCTGGTGTCGAAGGTCTTCACGCCCCACACCATCGAGGACCTGCGACCCCGAGTTCAGCAGCTGGTCGACGAGCACCTCGACGCCGCGTCTGCGACCGGATCGGACGTCGACCTCATCGCCGCCCTCGCGTTTCCCCTGCCGTTCATCGTGATCTCCGAGATGCTCGGCATTCCCGAGGGTCGTGATCGCTCCCAACTGCGGGAGTGGTCGGGGGCGGTCGTGAAGACGTTCGATCCGATCCTCACGCGCGAGGAAATACTCGCCTCCTTCGATGCGATCGACAACATCAACGCGTACATCAACGAGGTGATCGCCTGGAAACGCGAGCACCCGAGCGACGACCTGCTCAGTGCGCTGATCGCAGCCGAGGACGACGGCGACCGGCTCCGCGAGGTCGAGCTCATCGAACAAGTACTCCTGCTGTACGTCGCCGGGCACGAGACGACCGTCAACCTCATCGGGAACGGCACACTCGCGCTGCTGCGCAACCGCGACCAGCTCGAGTTGATCGCGACCGACACGGCGGTCGACGCAACGTTCGTCGACGAGCTCCTGCGCTACGACTCGCCCGTGCAGATGTCGCGCCGGATCACGCTGGCGCCGTACGAGATCGGTGACAAGACGATCGAGCCCGGCTCCATCCTCATGACCTGTCTCGGCTCGGCAAACCGCGACGCGGGCAAATGGGGTCCGACCGCCGATGCGCTCGACCTCCGCCGAACCGATGCGCGCGACCACATGTCGTTCGGCGGCGGGTTCCATTCCTGCCTCGGCGCCCATCTGGCCCGGCTCGAAGGTCAGGTCGCGATCACGACGCTCGTCCGCCGCCACCCGGGCGTCGCCCTCGCCACCGACACCCCCGTTTGGAACGGCCGGATCGTGCTCCGTGGCCTGGCGGAGCTGCCGGTAACCCTGTCCTGACCCCCGTTCGATATATGAGTGAGGGCTCACTCCGCTATCGTGGGGGGTCATGACCGTGCCTGCGCTGGCGACGAAGACGAAACGGGCCCCCGCCCTCGCCCCCGACCAACGGCGGGCGATGATCGTCGCGGCGACGCTGCCGCTGCTGCTCGAGCACGGCGACCGGGTCACGAGCCGGCAGATCGCGGACGCGGCCGGCATCGCCGAGGGCACGATCTTTCGGGCCTTCGCCGACAAGGACGAGATCATCGCGGCGGTCGTCGAGTCCGCGCTCGACCCCGAGCCGCTCGAAGCGGCCTTGAACGCCATCCCCGACGGACTGGACTTCGAGGAGGGACTCGCCGCCGCGGTCGTGATCATGCAGCAGCGCGTCATCGACATGTGGAGACTCGTGTCGAGCGTCGGCACGCGGTTCCACGAGATGACGCGGCGCCCGATGGCCGACAGCGACGCGCTCGTCCGCAGGTTCGAGGCGAGCCGCGCCCGGATCACGGTCGAGCCGATCGTCGCGGCGCGGTTGCTGCGCGCGCTCACATTGTCGACAACGCATCCGATGCTCGCCGGCGAACCGAGGTCGCCCGCCGAGCTCGTGCACCTGTTCCTGCACGGCGTCGCGGTTCGGAGTCAGTCGTGCTGACGCGTCTCCTGAAGTCGCACCTCGGCCCCTACCACCGGGCATTGTGGTTGATCGTCGTCCTGCAGACGGTGCAGACCTCGGCCGCGTTGACGCTGCCAACCATCAACGCGCGCATCATCGACAAAGGCGTCATCGCCGGAAACACGCACTACATCTACACGTGGGGCGCGATCATGTTGTTCTTCGCGCTCGTCCAGGTTGTGTTCTCGGTCGCCGCGGTCTACTGGGGCGGCAAGGTCGCGATGAGTTTCGGGCGCGACCTGCGCAAGAACCTCTTCCACAAGGTCACCGACTTCTCCGCACGCGAAGTCGGCACGTTCGGTGCACCGTCGCTGATCACCCGGATCACGAACGACGTGCAACAGGTGCAGATGCTCGTCGTGATGGCGTGCACCATGGCAATCGCCGCGCCGATCACGATCGTCGTCGGCGTGTTCATGGCGCTCCGCCAAGACGTCGGATTGTCGATCGTCCTGGTCGTGGCCATGCCGGTCGCGGGCGTGGTCCTCGGCCTGCTCGTGTCGCGGATGGTGCCCGCCTTCCGGTTGATGCAGGAGCGGATCGACCAGGTCAACCGGGTGCTGCGCGAGCAGATCACCGGCATCCGTGTGGTCCGGGCGTTCGTGCGCGAGCCGCAGGAAGCGGAGCGGTTCTCGGAGGCGAACGCCGACCTCACCGCGGTGTCGCTGCGCGCCGGCCGTTTGATGTCGTCGATGTTCCCGACCGTGAACCTTCTGATCAACCTGTCGTTCGTCGGCGTGCTGTGGCTGGGCGCGGGCCGGGTGAACTCGGGGCGGATCGAGGTCGGAACCCTCGTCGCGTACCTCTCCTACCTCGTACAGATCCTCATGTCGGTGGTGATGGCCACCTTCATGATCTCGATGATCCCGCGCGCATCGGTGTCGGCCGATCGCATTCAGGAAGTGCTCGACACGGATCCGAGCGTGGTTCCCCCCGTCGATCCGGTGCGTGAGGTGCTCGAGCACGGCGCGCTCGAGTTCGAAGGCGTCGGCTTCCACTACCCGGGGGCCGAGCATCCCGTGTTGTGCGACGTTTCCTTTGCGACCGCACCCGGTCAGACCACGGCCATCGTCGGGAGCACGGGCGCGGGCAAGTCGACATTGGTGAACCTGATCCTGCGGTTGTTCGACAGCACCGAGGGCACCGTCAAGGTTGGCGGCGTCGACGTGCACGACCTCGACCCCGACGTGCTGTGGAGCACGATCGGTCTCGTGCCGCAGCGTCCCTATCTCTTCTCCGGCACGGTCGCGAGCAATCTGCAGTACGGCAAGCCGGACGCCACCGAGGACGAGATGTGGGAGGCGCTCGAGGTTGCGCAGGCCGCCGACTTCGTGCGCTCGATGCCCGGCGGCCTAGACGCGCGCATCGAGCAGGGTGGCACGAACGTGTCCGGCGGGCAGCGCCAGAGGCTGTCGATCGCGCGTGCGCTCGTGCGCAAGCCCGACATCTACGTGTTCGACGACTCGTTCTCGGCGCTCGACCTCACGACCGATGCCCGGCTGCGCGCCGCGCTCGGCCCGTACACGAAGGACTCCGCGGTCGTGATCGTCGCGCAGCGGGTGTCGACCATCTCGACCGCCGACAACATCCTCGTCCTCGAAGACGGCGTCGTCATCGGCCGCGGTACGCACGCCGAACTGATCAAGGACTGCCCGACCTACGCAGAGATCGTGCAATCGCAGATCGGCGAGAAGAGCGCGGCGGCATGACGATCATCGACGACCACGCCGAACAAGACCAAGAAGAGCTCGACCTCGCCGCGCCGGAGATCCGCGCCGCCGGCCGCTGGAACTCGGCAGGCGTTCCCGGTGAGCGTTCGAAGGACTTCAAGAACGCGCTCCGGCGGATGGTCCGCATGCTCGGCCCGATGCGGTTCGTGCTCGGCATCGTCTTCGTCGTCGCCATCGCGAGCGCGACCCTGAACGTCTTCGGGCCACGCGTGCTCGGCCACGGCACCGACATCATCGTCCAAGGCGTGCGCAACCATCACATGGACTTCGGCGCGTTGCATCACGTGCTGATCCAGGCGATCGTGCTGTACGCAGCGTCCTCCGGGTTGTCGATTATCGCGGCCTACATGTTGGCCGGTGTCATTCAACGGCTCATGTTCACGTTGCGCTCCGACGTCGAGAACAAGGTGAGCGCGCTGCCGCTCAGCTACATCGACCGGCAGTCGCGCGGCGATCTCCTCAGTCGCGTCACGAACGACATCGACAACGTGGCCCAGAGCTTGCAACAGACACTGAGCCAGATGCTCACCTCGGTGCTCTTGCTCATCGGTACCGCGGTGATGATGTTCACGATCTCGCCGCTGCTCGCGGTGGTCGCGCTCACGACGGTCCCGGTTTCGATCTGGGGCATGCGCGCGGTCGCGCGGCGGTCGCGCCCCAAGTTCATCTCGCAGTGGAAGAGCACGGGGATGCTGAACTCCCAGATCGAGGAGACGTTCACCGGCCACGCGGTGGTGAAGGCATTCGGTCGCCAGCGCGAGGTCGAACAGCGCTTCCGAGACACCAACGACGAGCTGTACGAATCATCGTTCGGCGCGCAGTTCATGTCGAGCCTCATGCAACCGCTCACGATGTTCATGGGGAACATCCAGTACGTGATCGTCGCGGTGGTCGGCGGTCTGCGGGTGGCGAGCGGCGCGATCACCGTCGGCGACATCCAGGCGTTCGTCCAGTACTCCCGCCAGTTCTCGATGCCGCTCACGCAGGTGGCTTCGATGATGAACGTCTTCCAGTCGGGCATCGCATCGTTCGAGCGCGTGATCGAATTCCTCGACGCCGAGGAGCAGAGTCCCGACGCGGCGGCGAGCGTGAATCCGCCGGCAGTGCGCGGTCGCGTCGAGTTCCGCGACGTCACGTTCTCCTACGACCCGAACCGGCCGCTCATCGAGTCCTTGTCGCTGGTCGCCGAGCCCGGTCAGACCGTCGCCATCGTCGGGCCGACCGGTGCGGGCAAGACCACGCTCGTCAACCTGATCATGCGCTTCTACGAGCTGGACGACGGCGTCATCACGCTCGACGGACGCGACATCGCGTCGATCCCGCGCCGGGAGCTCCGGTCGAACATCGGGATGGTGCTGCAGGACACGTGGCTGTTCGGCGGCAGCATTCACGACAACATCGCCTACGGCAATCCGGACGCGACCGAGGAGCAGATCCTCGAGGCGGCGCGCGCGACCTACGTCGACCGTTTCGTGCACTCCCTGCCCGACGGTTACAACACGCTCATCAACGAAGAGGCCGACAACGTCAGCGCGGGCCAGAAGCAGTTGCTCACCATCGCTCGCGCGTTCCTCGCCGACCCGGCCATCCTCATCCTCGACGAGGCGACGAGCTCGGTCGACACCCGCACCGAGGTCCTCATCCAAGAGGCGATGAACGCGCTACGCAGGGAGCGCACCAGCTTCGTCATCGCACACCGGCTGTCGACGATCCGCGGTGCCGACGTCATCCTCGTGATGGAGAACGGGCGCATCGTCGAACAGGGCTCGCACAACGAGTTGCTAAGCCACGACGGTCCGTACTTCCGGCTCTACAACTCGCAGTTCGTGGCGCCCGTCGTCGACATCGACGGCGACTCGCCTGATCGGCAACTCGAACACCGCTAGCCGAATATTCGGCCCGCGTGCATAAGCGCGCAGACGTCCATGGTGAACGCGATCGAGATATGGAGCGCGGCGCCCCACCACACCGATCGCGTCTTCAGGCTCAGCGTCCCGAGCACGATCCCGCCCACGATCGCGGCCAGCGCCTCGGGCATCGGCTTGCCATAGTGGAGCATGTTGTACGGCAACGCCATCGCGAAGATCGCGGCCCAACCGAGGCGCGGCGCGAGGCCGTGCAGGAGAAAGCCCCGGAAGAAGAACTCCAGCGCGCAGAACTGCAGCCAGTAGAGCACCCACCACGCGTACATGTACGGCCAGAGCGAGTGGCCGGCCGCGGGGTGGAAGAACGGGTAACGCTCCTGGAACGACGGTATGAACGACGCCGCCACGATCACCGGCCCCGCGATCGCGTACACCGCCGCATAGACCCGGACGTGCGAGAGCATCCCCTGCACGCGTACGCCGTAGTCGCGCAGGTGCTCGCGGAACACGACCTTGATCACGAACACCGCGGGCAACGAGTACGCCGAGATGACGACGACCGCCCAGAAGGCGAGCCGGTTGAAGTCGTTGTGGCCCGAGAAGAACATCGCGTCGTGCAGGCGGGTCGCGAGTCCGCGCAGACCGACCGTGCGCAAGATGCGCTCGAGCCACTGCGGCCGGCTGCCGTCGGAGAGGAAATTCGAGCACGTCAGCGCGACCGCGGCCGTCACGAAGACGACCACCATCTTGCGATCGGTCGCCCGGGTCGTCG
>JAUZEM010000136.1 GCA_030839005.1 Actinomycetota bacterium
TCGGGTTCGGGAAGCCAGGTGACCGTCTCGCGCCGGCCCTTCCCGCCGCCGAAATGTTCGTTGCCTTGCAGATCGTCGAGCGACAGGCCGGTCACGTCAGCACCTCGGGTTCCTCGCCGAGCAGCAAACGCACCGCGCCGTCCCAGTAGGCCTGGGGCGTGTTCCGGCGCAGCACCGTCTGCAGCGACGCGCGGGCGTCGACGGGAATCTCGTTCGGTTCGCGGCCCGCGACGATCGCGTCATAGGTCAGGCGGCACATGCGCTCGAACGTCGTCGCCTTGTAACACGCCTCCGGGATCGTCGGCGCGGTCACGATCGCGCCGTGATGCGCGAGCAGGATGCCGCTCGCGTCGCCGACTTGCGTCGCGAGCCACTTTCCGTCGTTCGCGTCCTCGATGCCGCCGTATTCGTCGACGAACGCCAGCTCGCCGTCGAAGATGCACGAGTTCTGGTGCACGAGCCGAGGCCGGACACCCATCGTCGCGAGCAATGTCGCGTAGTACGGGTGGTTGTGCACGACGACGCGGGCGTCGGCGCGCACGCGGTGCAGCTCGGTATGCAGGAAGACCGCGGGCGTGACGTCCCACGGGCCTTCGACGATGCGGCCGTCGGAGTCGAGGCGCAGGACGTCGGAGGCCCGCACCTCCTCCCACCAAAGTCCCCAGGGGCTGCACCACATACCGCCGTCGTCGGTCGCGACGGTGACGTGCCCCGACAGGTTCTCGCGCCAGCCTTCACGCGCCAGGACGCGCAGCGCGCACGCGAGCTCCTGGCGAATCGTGAGATCGTGACCGATGCCCGGTCCGGCTCGGGGCAGACGCACGGTCATGACGGTATCCGCGAGACTCTCCGGCCGTGAAGGTGCTCGTGATCGGCGCGACCGGCGAGCTCGGCCGGCAGGTCGCGGGCTCGCTCATCGGGCGCGACGGCGTGACGGTGCGTGCCTTCGTGCGGCGGCCACCGCCGGATGGCGAGGGCTCCTTTCCTGACGTGCTCGTCGGCGACCTGCGCGACCGCGCCTCGCTCGAGCGCGCGTGCTCGGGCGTGACGAGCATGTTCCTCGTGTCGTCGCCGACGCGCGATCAGGTCGAGCTGGAGACCAACGCGATCGAAGCCGCGGAACGCGCGGCCGTCGAACGGATCGTGAAGGTCTCGAACATCCCGGTCGCGGGATTGGAGTCCGGGCTGCACGGCAATCACCGGGCGATCGAGCGCCGCCTCGACGAGTCGGAGTGTGCGACGACCGTCCTCCAACCGTCGTTCTTCGCGAGCGTCGTCGACAAGCAGCGCGAGCAGGTCGCGCGGGGCAGGCTCGTGCTGCCGACGGGTCCGGGCAAGATCGCGTGGATCGATCCCTTCGACATCGCGGCCGTCGCCGCGGCGGCGCTGGTGCGGTCGGATGTGAACGGACCACTGCACCTCACCGGTCCGGAAGCGCTCGACGGCGACGAGGTCGCGGCCCGGCTCGGCGTGCGCCGTGTCGACCCGCCGCTCGACCGGTGGCGAGAAGCGGTTGTCGCGGCGGGCCTGGATCCGTGGCTCGCGGACTCGACCGTGCATCTCTACGAAGCCGTCGCGCGCGGCGCCCTTGCGGGGACGACGGATACGGTCGAGCGCGTCTTGGGCCGGTCGCCGCGCCGCGTGTTCGTTGGCTAGAGGTTCGGCAGCCGCGCGAACAGTGGGTGCTGCGGCGCGTCGTGCACCTTTCGGCCGAAGATGCGCGCGGCGGGATACGCGGGCCAACCCGGGTTCCCGGTGCGGGCGAACCCCGCCCATGCCGACCGCATCGCGCTCGACAGCGCGCGTCCGTCGTCGTCGAGCCCGACGAACGCGTCCCAACCGTCGACGAAGTTCCCGAACGGGAACGGGATGTCGATGCCGTGGCACGCGCCGACTTGCGGCCCTTCCCAGGTAAAGCAGTACGTGAAGGTGGCGGCGTGCGGCGCGTGGGCTTCGAGGACGGCGCGGCACGGCACCTGCATCTCGTTGTCGCCGAACACCGCGCGCCAGATCTCGTTCGTGTCGTCGGTGCCGAGCGTGCGTGCGTAGTGGTCGACGATGGGTGCGGCGCTCGTCTCGTCCACCCCGAGCGCACGCGCCGCGCGCCGGACGAGCCGGTCGCGCGGCGGCGGTGTCGCGGACGGGTCGACGAACAGACGCATCTCGTCGGCGGTCGTGCCCGCGACGAGCGCGACGCCGGAGGCCGCGCCGTGCGCGAACGCGTCGGCCGGCGCCGAAGGAAGGACGTCGTCGTCGATCATCGGATGGAAGGGCATCATGCCGACCGGCTGGAGCAGCGCGACCAGCGCGCGGGACTGTGATTCCACGAGCGCGTCGATCGGCAGGTCGCGCAACGCGACCGGGTCCGTCACTCCGGCTTCCTTCGCGAGCACCTCGACGACGGTCTTTCCGAGCTTCTCGTCGAGCGTCGCGAATGTCGCCCCGCTCTGCACGATGGCGCCCGCGAGCAGCCCGCGGGCGGACGGCGACGCGATCGCGTGCAACACCACGCCGCCCCCGGCCGACTCGCCGAACGCAACGACGCGCCCGGGGTCACCGCCGTACGACGCGATGTGATCGCGCACCCATGCGAGCGCGCAGATTGCGTCGCGCAAACCGCAGTTCGCCACCCCGCCGAACGGGCGGGCGTCGAGAAAGCCGAGCGCGCCGAGCCGGTAGTTCACCGAGACCACGACGACCTGCTGCTCGGATGCCAGCA
>JAUZEM010000186.1 GCA_030839005.1 Actinomycetota bacterium
AGTTGGCTCGGAGGAACGACAACGAACTTGAGCATCATCTGCGACGTCGTCGGCCGCGACCTCATCGTCTACGACTCGTTCGAGGGCATGCCGGTGCCGGCCGCCGGGGACAACATGAGTCCAGAGGTCCAAGGTTCGTTCAAAGGCGATCTCCGGACGGTGAAGGACAACGTCCGCCGCTACGGGGTCATCGAGCGGTGTCAGTTCCGCAAGGGATGGTTCAAGGACTCGCTTCCCGGTCATACCGAAGACATCGTTTTGTGCTTCATCGACGTCGACTTGAAGTCGAGCATGCATGACTGCATCGTGAATCTGTGGCCCCACCTCACCGACGAGGGTTACCTCTTCTTCGATGAATACGTACACCTTTACAACTGCGCTCTCTTTTTCTCAGAGCGCTTCTGGCGGGAATACCTCGACACGCGCCCACCGGGTCTCATGGGTACCGGCACGGGGGTGGGTGTCGGTCAGTACTTCCTCGGGCCCTGGCCGCGCGACAAACCGGCATCGCCGCGCATCCAGCGCCCGACGAGCGTCGCATACACGCGCAAGGATTTCTGTGGTTACTGGGACTACGTGCCTCAGTAGGAGACAAACGCAACACGCGAGCGCTCCGAGGGCGACTTCCCACGGATCACATCTCGCCCGTGACGAATAAGCTGCCCACTAAAATATCCGATGAGGCTGAACAAAAGGGTTCGCCGTCCGACCGCAATTCACCCTGGGATCAGTGCTGAGTCATGCGCATCGTGATGACGAACAACTTTTTCCTGCCCCGTCCGAGCGGCAGCGCGCACCACACCGCGGGTCTGGCCCGCCAGCTCGCGGCGCTCGGCCACGACGTACTCGTCGTCACCGCCGCGCATCGAGGCGCCGCGAGCGAAGAGTGGTCCGACGGATATCGGGTCGTACGCCTCCCGAGCTGGACGCCACCGCCGTCGCGTCTGGGCATGAATTACGAGATCCCGTGGACCTTGTCGCCGCGGAACCTGCGCCGGTTGTTCCGCCTCCTCGACGAGTTCCGTCCCGACATCGTTCATCAGGGGGGTCAATTCTTCGACCTCACGTGGATGAGCGCCATCTGGGCCCGCCGGCGCAAGGTGCCCACCGTGGTGACCGTGTACACCGCGCTCGTGCACAGCGATCGCATCGCGCGCAAGATCCTGTGGCTGGGCGACATGGTCCTCGTTCGCCCCTTTCTCGCGATCGGGCGACCGACGATCGTCGTCATCGACACGTGGATCGACTCATACGTTCGGCGTCGGTACCGCGTCGGCGACGACCGCATCGCGACCGTGATGATCGGAGTGGAGCCCGACCATTTCGTCGGCGTCGACGGTCGGAAAGTGCGCGAGCGGCTCGACCTGGGCGACCGGCCGATCGTGCTGTCGATCGGACACGTGATCCCGCTCATCCGAGATCGGCTCGCGCTCGTACGCGCGATGCCCCACCTCGTCGAGAAGCACCCCGAACTCGTGGTGCTCGTCGTCGGTCACGTGTTCGACGAAGCGTTCCTCCGCTTGGCCGACGAGCTCGGCGTGCGCGACCACCTGATCTGCACCGGCGAGGTGTCCAGAGACGAGGTTCCCGGCTTCGTCGCGGCGGCCGACGTCGAAGCGCACGACTTCCACTACTTCGGGCTCGGGACGTCGACGCTCGAGGTGATGGCGGCGGGAGTGCCGGTCGTGTCGGTCGTGGCCACCGATAATTTTCCCGGACTCGAGCTCAGATCCGGCGAGAACATCACCATCGTGCCCGAGAATGACCCGAAAGCATTGGCCGACGCGATCCACCAGCTCCTGGACAATCCCGAGCTGGCGCGCCGGGTCGGCAAGGGACAGCGCCAATTCGTCGTCGACCACTTCTCGATCGACGCGCACACACGCGACTACCTCGCGATGTACGAAATAGTTGCCGTCTGATCGCGGCCGCGCGCATCAGTTCCGCGTTACGACTCCCACACTTCGCGGATACGCAGGACGCCCGGGATCGCCGTCGGCTGCGACACCTCGCCGTCCGAGACGAACCTTTCGACGAGCCGATCACCGAGGCGAGGCGGTATGCGCTGCAGCGGGACCCCGGGCTCGAAACGCCGGGCGAGCTCCTCGACCGGTTCCGGCTCGCCCGCGTCGAGGTAATACAGACCAGGACCGAGGTGGAACGCCGACAGGTTCAAGCCGACGGCCTCGTCCGGCGTCAGCCAATAGCGCAAGCACGGAGATACGGCGAGAGGGTCGCCGTTCTCGCGTTGGGCGACCCACGTCTCGAGCACCGAACCACTCGATCCGAGCACGTTGCCCAGCCGAACGACGGAGTATCCGGCCCGCAGTGTGATGCGCTCGCCGAGCAGCTTCGTCGCGCCGTAGACGGTTTCCGGCGCCGCAGCCTTGCAGGTCGAGACGAAGACGAGATTGCCGGGAAGGACCCCCGCAACCGTCGCGGCCTCGACGATGTTGTTCGTGCCGAGCACGTTCACTTGTGTCGTCCCGAGCGGGTGGACCTCTCCCACCGGCGCGTGCTTCATGGCTGCGAGATGGATGACGAGCTCAGGCCGCAGTCGACGCATCGTCTGATCCACGAGCTCCGCGTTCGTGATGTCGAGGTCGGGCAGATCCGTCAAGTACGTCTCGGCGCCGAGGTCGTCGAGGTGTTCGGCGATCCGGCGCCCGAGAAACCCGTCGGCCCCGGTGACGAGGACTCGCTTTCCCGCGACGAGCTCGGGCGGAAGCGCGAAGTGATATTCGGGTCGCGGCAGCAGATCCGCGTAGCGTCCCGCGACCTGTTGGGCAAGCGTCTCGGCGATGTGGTTGCTGTGCGGGACCTGCAAGGGTTGAACCCTAGTCGCGCCGATGCATTCCGCGGCTGGGCAGCCGACCGGGCTGTATGTGATACTCGAAGCCACCACAACTCGGCCGACCCGGGTAGGGCAAACGAGTGGCGAGCGCTGGGGGCAACGCCGAGGTGAGGTCGATCGCGGATCACACGTTGCCTCGAATCGACGAGGAGTCGCCATCTCCACCACGTCACCGTTCGCTCGCGGGTAATCGGGCTGCGCTCGTCGCGTTCGGAGCGGTCGAGGCGATCGCGCTTCCCCTGATGTTGTGGTGGGACCGAGGCACGTGGTTCCAACTCGACGACTGGGACTTCCTCGCCACGCGTACCGGCGGCAACGTCGGTGATCTGTTGCGCCCGCACTTCGAGCATTGGACCACCCTGCCGATCCTCGCCTACCGGCTGATGTGGTTGCTGTTCGGTCTTCGCAGCGTCGTGCCGTATGAGGCGTTGGTCATCGTGGCGCATCTCACGGTTGCTGCCCTGTTGAGGATGGTGATGCGACGGGCCGGGGTGGGACCGTGGCTGTCGACTTTGGCGGCCACGCTGTTCGTGTTCCTGGGATCCGGCGCCGAGAACATCCTCGTCGCGTTCCAGATCGCATTCGTCGGTGCGCTGGCGTTCGGGCTCGTTCACCTGTTGCTCGCCGACCACGACGGGCCGGTCGGCCGTCGCGACGCGCTCGGCCTGCTCGCGGGGTTTGCCGGCCTGATGTGCTCAGGCGTCGCCGTGACGATGGTCATCGTTGTCGGCTTCGCAATGTTGATGCGCCGGAGCTGGCGGGTCGCGCTGTTGCACACCGCGCCGCTCGGGGCGATCTACCTGGTGTGGCGCTCGTTCTCGCCCAAGGAGACTTCCCCCGCCTATTACCACGCCAACTCGCCGAGCGAGGTGGTCCGTTTCGTCGCGGTCGGGATGCGCGCGACGTTTCGGGGTTTGGGCCAGCTGCCCGGTGTGGGGATCGGACTCGGGTTGCTGCTCGTCGTAGGCCTCGCGGTTGCGTTCCTCTCGGAGGACCGGCGGGCGTTGCGGCGTCGCGCCGCCGCGCCCCTCGCTCTGCTCGCGGGCGCGATCACGTTCTTGGTGATTACCGGCTTCTATCGTTCCGGGCAGTCGAACGGCCTGGCGTTGTTGTACAAGGGGTTCGGTCCGGAGCACGCGCGTACACCGCGCTACATCCACATCGTTGCTGCGATGGTGTTGCCTGCTCTTGCTCTCGCGGCCCAAGCCTTGATCCGGCACTGGCGGCAGGCGACGATCGCCGTAGTGGCCCTCTTGCTCGTCGGCCTCCCCGGCAACATCGACAAGCTGGCCCATTACGCCGACACGAACCGGTCCGCATTCGTCCAATCGCGCCGGCCGTACGTCCTGACCGCGCCGAGGTTGCCCATCGCCCGTCAACTCCCGCGCACGCTGACACTCGGTCCGGATCTCACGCTCGGCTGGCTGATCGACAGCCTCCCGTCGGGTCGGATACCCAAGCCCGGACCGCGACCGCCCGCCGCGATCGCCAGAGAGACGCTCGACCTCGCCCTGCAGCCTTCGAAGACGCCGCAAACGACGCGCTGCCACCCGCTGCTCGGCCCCACCTCGCGCGTGCTGGAGAAAGGGGAGACGATCACGCTGCGGAGCGGGAACGCAAGCATCGTCTACCTTCCGGACGCCGGCGTACCGTCTACACCGAAGGCGTTCGCTCCCTCGACCCTCATCGCTCTGGCGGGGCCGCTCCAGCTGCGGATCACGCCCACCTCGACGACCGGCAACAGTTCCGCGACCGTCTGCGGATGAGCGCGACGCCTATCGGCGAAGTGCCGCGACGTAGTACTGCGCGCCGAGCGGCACGGAGCGCAATGCGCGCTCGACCGCATCGATGCGGGTGCCTCCTCGCGGGAAGAACATGATGTATCGACGCTCGACCGGGCGAAGCCCGGTCCGCTCGAGGAGCTCGCACGCCGCACGGCGCTCCAGGAGCACGACAACGTCGTCGAGGTCGCAGCGGTTCACGGCCAGTCGGGTAAGCGGATAAATGGGATTGTGCTCGAAGATGAGCACCAGGCCGCCGGGACGCACGACCCGGCGCAGTTCGGAAACGAAGTCGTCGCGCCGGTCGTCGTCGACGTGATGAAGAACGCAGGAGCAGAACGCGAGGTCGAGGCTCGCGGTTTCGAACGGCAGCGCGTCGGTCGAACACGGTTGATATTTCGCAGCCGGATTGCGGGCCGACGCTTGTTCGAGCGCCTTCACGGATACGTCGACACCGTGCAGCGTGCTCACGTGTGGAACGAGGTATTCATCGGTGAGGCCCACACCGCAGCCGACATCGACGACCGAGACCGCGCCGGGGTCTCCGAGGTGCCGCTGGCAAATGTCGAGCAAGTGCGCCGCTTTGCGTCGCGCAAAGTATCCGACACCCTGACGCGATAACGCGCGATCGACTTGTTGACCGCGTCTTCGTACGAGTCGGTGTCCGAATCGAAGTTGGTCAGCGAGGTGATGCTGTGGTCGCGCCGGCATCGCGGAACAGGTCGAGCTGCTTGTGGGTTATCCCGTCGCCGCGCGCCTGGGTGTAAGCGAGACCGACCGAATCGCGCACGAGGTAGAGCGGTCGATGCTTCACCTCCTCATGGATCCGCGCGACGTAGATGCCCATGACACCGGTGACGCTCAGCTGTACTCCGCTGAAGAAGGCGACACCCACCGCGAGCG
>JAUZEM010000206.1 GCA_030839005.1 Actinomycetota bacterium
GCCGAACCCGACCGCATCGACGTGGAGCGACGGATCGCCCGCCACGTCGCGTTCGGGTACGGGATCCACTTTTGCCTCGGCGCCGCGCTCGCCCGGCTCGAAGGCCGGATCGCGCTGGAGGAGACGCTGAAACGATTTCCGACCTGGGATGTCGACGACGACCGCTGCGAGATGGTGCACACGAGCACTGTGCGCGGCTACGCCAAGGTGCCCATCGTCACGTGAGATCGCCGCGATGGTGCAAGAGCTCGTGCACGGTGTGGATCGCGATCCATTCGACCGTGCGGAGCGCGGGCTCGGGGTAGTTGTAGACGCCGGTTCGCTCCCAGCCCGCGTCGTCGAGGCCGTCGAGCATTGACGCGAGCGCGTCGGCCAACGTCAGGAACTCGGCGACGACCTGAGCCGGGTCCTGCTCGTTGTAACGATCCTCGACCACGCGTTCGTCGCGTCGCATCGGCACGAAGACCGGTTCGACTTCGTCTTGCGCGAGGAGGATCCGCTCGGTCTGGACGCGCAGGACGTCGCGCACGTGACATGCGTACTCGAGCGGTGACCAGACGTCGGGCTCGGTCCTGATCCGAATCGAGGCGTCGTCAAGTTTCCTGAATTTCTCGGCGAACGCGTCCGCGTCCGATCGGAGCCACGGCGTGATCTCGGCGCGCCCTATCGCGTAGGTGAACCCGCATTGTGAGCATGTGTCGTCGAGGGCGCGAAAACCGACGAAGTCGAACAGGCGCACGTCGTCCCGGAACGGACGGGGCGGCCCCGTGAGCCGGTGCACACCGACACCGAACATCGTTCCCTCGGGCGCGTGGAACGCCACCTCTTCGAACCCGTTCTCCGCGAGTCGCCGGCGCACTCCCGGAGTCACGTCGGGCGGCCGGCGATGACGGGTCCAGATCACCGCGGCCTGCGGGGCGCACAGCGTCGGCAACAGGTCGATCGTGCGCATCATATCGGCGCCGGTGATATTGCCGAACACGCCGCATACGAGGACGAGATCCGCCGGTACCGCGCCCGAGTACGACGCCGCCATGCCCGCGTCGGCGCACAACACCTCGACCGTCGCCGGCGCGCGCGTCCGGGCCGTCGCCGCGAGCTCGGGGTCGAGCTCGACGAGCAGACCCTCTACATCGGCGCGGCGGGGGTGGTTCTCCAGCACGCCGAGGAGATCGCGGCCCTCGCCGGCGCACATACTCGCCACCCGGATCGGCCCGGGCGGCGCGGCGTCGAGTAGGGCTGCGATGCACTGCTGCACGACCGCGAGGCGGCGCGCGAGGGGGCTCCCGCGATGGTCGTAGGCCTCGTGCCACTCGCGCCAGTCGTGCGTCATCGGCCAGAATCATCGCATGACCTATCGCGTCGTTCAGTGGGCCACCGGACTCGTGGGCAAAGAGTCGATCAAAGGTGTGCTCACCCATCCCGAGCTCGAGCTCGTCGGGTGCTGGGTGCACAGCCCCGACAAGGTGGGACGCGACGTCGGCGAGCTCTGCGAGCTCGGACCGATCGGCGTGCGGGCGACCGGGAGTATCGACGAGATCTGCGCGCTCGACGCCGACGCGGTCGTGTACTCGCCCGTGATGGCAAGTACGCGCGACGTGATCCGACTGCTCGAGTCGGGCAAGAACGTCGTGACGCCGGTCGGTTGGATCTATCCCGGCGACTCACCCGGCGTCGCCGCGCTCCAGGCGGCGTGCCTGACCGGCCACGCGACGCTGCACGGCACCGGCATCAATCCCGGTGGCATCACCGAACGGTTCCCGCTCATGCTGTCCGCGCTGTGTCGCAACATTCGTCACGTGCGCGCCGAGGAATTTTCCGACATTCGCAACTATCCGACCGACATGGTCGTGCGTGAGGTGATGCTCTTCGGCAAGGCACCCGAGGTCGCCGCGAAAAGCCCGATGATCGACGTGCTCGGTCACGGTTTCATGCAGTCGATCGACATGGTCGCCGCCGCGCTCGGCTGGCAGCTCGACGCGGACAAGCCGTCGTTGCACGAGATGGCGGTCGCGACCCGTCCACTCGACACACCGGTCGGCGTCATCGACGAGGGCACGGTCGCGGGGCAGCGGTTCACGTGGGAAGGGACCGTCGGCGGCGCAACGGTCATGACCGTCCGAGTCAACTGGCTGATGGGATCGGAGGCGCTCGATCCGGCTTGGACGCTCGGCGAGCAGCGCTTCGAGGTCGCGCTCGACGCCGAGCCGCCCGTTTCGTGCACGTTCCATGGCTTACATCCGCCGGTCGTCGGCGAGCAGCCCGAGATCGGGCTCATCGCCCCGGCGATGCACTGCGTGAACGCCATCCCCTACGTATGCAGGGCCGAACCGGGCATCAAGACGTATCTCGACCTGCCCCTGCTCGCGGGCCGCGCCGCTCTCCGCTGACGTTCAGAGACGTTCGAAGGGGATCGTGAACGCGGGAGCTTCGACGCCTCCGTCGACCTCGAAGACCTTCCCGGTCACGAACGACGACGCCGGCGAGGCGAGGTAGACGACCGCCGCGGCGATGTCGGTGGGGAGACCGACGCGCTGCATCGGCGTGTTTCCCTCGAGCTGGGCGCGCACGGCGTCGTCGGAAAGCACGTGGGCGAGCGCGTCGGTCTCGATGCCACCGACCTCGATGGCGTTGACTCGTATCTTCGGCGCCAACTCGGGGGCCATCGCGCGCGTCATCATCGAAAGCGCAGCCTTGGCGGTCGCATACGCGGTGAAGCACGGCTGCACCATGCTCGCGGAGCGCGACGAGATGTTGACGATCGCGCCGCTTCCCGCTTCGATCATGTGCGGGACGACGAGCTTGCTCAGGAGGAACGCGGAAGTCACGTTGAAGCGCAATGCCATCTCGAACGATCGCTCGCTGGTGGCCATGAACGCCCGCGGGAGGGATCCGCCAGCGTTGTTGAGCAATATGTCGATGCGACCGAACTCCTCGACGGCTCGGGCAACGAGCCGTTCGAGCTGCTCGGTCACGGTCACGTCCGTCGCGACCGCGAGCGCGCGGCGGCCGATCGCTCGTACCTGGGCGGCAATCTCGTCGATGTCGGCTTGCGTGCGTGCCGCGCACACGACGTCGGCGCCGGCCTCGGCCAACGCCCGCGCGCAACCCGCGCCGATGCCCTTTCCTGCGCCGGTCACGATCGCGACGCGGTCGTCGAGGCGAAATTGATCGAGAATCACGCGAGTTGCGCCGGAGCCCGATCGAAACTAGTTCGCGAGCGCCTTCTCGATCGCGCCCACGACATCGGCGTTCTCGGGCTCGACCATCGGCGAGAAACGCTCGAGCACCTCGCCGTCGCGCGACACGAGGAACTTCTCGAAGTTCCAACGGATGTCGCCGGTGTGGCCCTCGGCGTCGGCCTTGGGTGTGAGCTGCTGGTACAGCGCGTGCCGGCCGTCGCCGTTCACCTCGATCTTCTCCGACAGCGGGAAGGTCACGTTGAAGTTGGTGCTGCAGAATGTCTTGATCTCGTCGGCCGTGCCCGGTTCCTGCGCCCCGAATTGGTTACACGGGATCCCGACGACGGAGAAACCCTGGTCGCCGAAGCGCTCGTACAGCTTCTCGAGGCCCTCGTACTGCGGGGTGAGGCCACAGAACGAAGCGACGTTCACGAGCAGCGTGACCTTGCCCTTCTGGTCGGCGAGCACGCCGGCCGCGCCGTCGAGCGATTTGATCGGAACGTCGTACACCGACATCGGACTCCCTTCGAGAATGACTGTCTCGCACCCTACCGTTCAGGCGAGGAGTCGCTCCAGGAGACCGACGCAGCCGAGCTGGTCGCACGCCGCGGTCGCACGCTGCGTACCGCCCAGGCCGATGTGGAGGGGCTGCCACTTCGCGCCCATCCCCGCGGTCGATGTGGCGGAGACCCACGAATACACCGCGAAGAGCCGGTACTGCTCCCACGCGGACTCCGTGTCGAGGTCGACACCCGCTTCGCCCAGCAGTTCGCAATAGCGGTCGATCAGCGCGCGTTCGCCGGCAGCCCGGACCTCGGCCGGGATCGAGTTGCACATCACGTACGCGACATCGCGCAGTCCGGGTGAGCGGCCGATCATCGCCCAGTCGAGGAAGCCGGTGGTATCGCCGCCCACGGTGTCGACGAAGAGGTTTCCGAGATGCGGATCGCCGTGCACGAGGGTGCGCGGCCCGGAGTTCCACAACTGCACGATGTCGTCGTTCCGGGAAATGTAGATGTCGGCGAGGCGATGGAACTCCGCGGGCAGGCGGTCGCCGACGGCGTCGACGGCCATCTTCACGAAGGTTGCTCCGCCGCCCGCGGCGCCCGTCCCTTTCGGCGCGAGCCAGGCGAGATCGCCATCGCCTTCGAACCGCGGCGATTCCCAGAACCGCGAGTGCAGCGCGGCCATCTGCTCGACGATGTCGCGTGCGCGCCACGCGATGTCGTCGTCCTTCGGGGTGGGGAAGCGGCACCCTCCGGCGATGAGGTCTTCCAGCACCATCACGTACCGGTCGCCGTCGAGCTCGGCGAACCAGACGTCGGGCACCCGCACCGGTATCTCCGCCGCGAGATCGCGGTAGAAGCGCGCCTCGGCCACACCCATCCCGACCGACGTGACGAACTCGCGCTGGCGTTCGTCGAACGGCGCCAGCTTGACGAACACGGTCGACGGGACGCACGGTTCGCCGGCCAACGCGACGCGGGCCCGCCCCGTCGTTCCGGAGCTCCGGTCGAGCACCTCGACGTCCTTGACGTCGCGTCCGAGCACCGCGCTGAACCAGTCAGCTTTGAGATCGGCGACGTCGAGGGGCAGCATCGGCGCGAGGCTACGCGCTCCCGATAACTTCTGCGCTCGTGTCGTCGTCGCGCGCGCATCGAGGGTTGGCGAACCGACAGGTGGTGCTCGCGAAGCGGCCGGTCGGGATGGTCACCGAATCGTGCTTCGAGACGACCGAGGTGCCCGTGCCGCCACTCGGCGACGGTGAGGCGCTGCTCGAGGTGCGCTATCTCGGCATCGATCCGACGATCCGCGGTTGGCTCGACGAGCGCGGCAACTACATGCCCGGAGTCGCGATCGGAGGGGTCGTTCGATCGAACGGCGTCGGGGTCGTGGTCGAGACGAACAACCCCGTCGAGTATCCGCTCGGACGCGCGTTCATGCATCTGACCGGCTGGCAGCAGTACTGCGTCGTCGAGTCTGATCCGTTCCCTCCGATCACGATGGTGCCGGAGGATGTCGAGCTGCGGGACGTGCTCGGAGTGCTCGGCCACGTCGGCGTCACGGCCTACGTCGGCGTGCTCGTGGTCGCCAACCCGCAACCGGGCGAGACATTCTGCGTCTCGGCCGCCGCGAGCAGCGTGGGCTCCGTCGCGGGACAGATCGCGAGGATGAAGGGCGCCGTCGTCGTCGGCATCGCGGGGTCGGCGGAGAAGTGCGCGTGGGTCACCGACGAGCTCGGCTTCGACGCCTGCATCGACTACAAGCGCGAGGATGTCGCCGGCCGACTCAAGGAGCTCGCGCCCAAGGGTGTTGATGTCTTCTTCGACAACGTCGGCGGAGAGTTGCTCGACACGGTGCTGCGACGCCTTGCGCTGCGGGCGCGCGTCGTCCTGTGCGGCGACATCTCTACGTACAACCTCGACGGGCCGGCTCCGGCGCTTCACAACATCCGGTATCTCATGGGGAAGCGGGCGCGGATGGAGGGTTTCAACACGCTCGACCACTGGGACCGCTACGGCGAGGCAACCGAGCAGCTCGCCGCGTGGCTCGCCTCGGGGCAAATCAAGCACCGGGTTCACGAGCTCGACGGGATCGATCGAGCCCCGGAGGCGCTGGTGCGAATGTTCTCGGGTGAGCACCTGGGCAAGCTCGTCGTCCGGCTGTAACCGGGGTCAGGGGTCCTCGAGGTCGGCGACGGGGATCGTCGCCTCGTCGGATGGGGCGTCGGAGGGCGCGTCGCGTTGGGCGTCCACCGCGGACGCGTCGGGCGTCGGCACGGTGCGAGGCAGGTGCACCCGGAATGTCGAACCTATTCCGGGTGTGCTCAGCACCTCGGCGTGCCCGCCGTGCGCGTCGGCGATCGCGGCGACGATCGCGAGGCCGAGGCCCGCGCCGCCACTTGCGCGCGTGCGAGACGGGTCGGAACGCCAGAATCGTTCGAAGACCCGGCTCGTGTCGTCGCTCGGCATGCCCGGTCCTTCGTCGGCGACCTCGATCAGGGCCTCGTCGACGCCTTCGACGACCTGCACGTGCACCGGCGTATCGGGTGGCGTGTGGCGGTTCGCGTTCTGGAGCAGGTTCGCGAGCACTTGGCGGAGCCGCGCCTCGTCGCCGGGAACGAAGATCGCTCCGTTCGGTGAGTAATCGATCGGCCGGTTCGGCGCGACGGCGCGCGCGTCGTCGACCGCGTCGCGCGTGATGCGAGTGAGGTCGACCGGCTGTCGTTCGAGCGGCCGTCCTTGATCGAGCCGCGCGAGCAGCAGCATGTCGTCGACGAGCGAACCCATTCGGTTCGCCTCTTCTTCGATGCGGCGCATCGCCTTCGCGAGGTCTTCGGGGCGATCGGAGGCGCCACGGCGGAACAGCTCGGCGTAACCACGGATCGAGGTGAGCGGCGTTCGCAGCTCGTGCGACGCGTCGCCGACGAACCGCCGAAGGCGCGCTTCCGACGCGGCGCGGGCCTCGAACGCGGTTTGAATCCGCTGCATCATCTCGTTGAGTGCCAGGCCGAGGCGCCCGACCTCGGTGTGCTCGTCGACGATCTCGACCCGACGCGAGAGATCGCCGGCAGCGATCGCGCCCGCGGTCTGTTGCATGTCTTCGAGGGGTCGTAGCCCGAGCTTGACGACCCACCACGCGAGAACCGCCAGTCCGAGGAGCACTCCGAGGGCGACGATCAGCTCCACGAGCAGCAGCCGGTGCAGCGCTTCGCTCATGTCGCGCAGAGGGACGGCGACAACGAGGGTCGCGGGCTGGTCGAAATCGACAATGACGCGGCCCGCAAGCACCCGGTAGCTCGGATGATGGACCGTGAAGATCTGACCGAGGGTTATTGTCGCGGGGAGGGACGGCTTGGTGCCCGTCGAGACCGTGTCCGCGCTGACCGGGCGAATTGTCCCGTCGTCGTAGCGCACCTCGGCGTAGGTACCGAATGGCACTGACCGTGGCGCGTCGGGGTTGGCCTTGTCGTTGCGCCGTGCGCCGAACTGTTGGGGAGCGGCCACCGCCGACGCGAGTTGCTCGTTCACGCGCTTCGACAAGAAGGAGCGCTGCTCGCGATAGGTGACACCGCCCGCGACCGTCAGCCCGATCGCCGCGAGCACGACGAGGCCGAGCAGCAGCCGCACGCGCAGCGTCATGTGCGCTCAGCTCTCGGGAGGGGTCCGCAACGTGTAGCCAACGCCCCGAATGGTATGGATGAGTGGCGGCCCGACCTTGTCGATCTTCTTACGCAGGTAGCTGATGTAGGTCTCGACGACGTTCGCGTCGCCTTCGAAGTCGTACTCCCACACGTGGTCGAGGATCTGCGACTTCGACAGCGCCCGGCGCGCGTTGAGCATCAGGTAACGCAGCAGCTTGTACTCGGTGGGAGTGAGCTCGATGCGGGTCCGACCGCGCCAGACCTCGTGGGTGTCGTCATCGAGCTCGAGATCTGCGAACACCAGCCGGGCCGTACCGTCGCCGTTGACCGCGCCGGTTCTCCGCAGTACCGCGCGAACCCGCGCGACGAGCTCCTCCAGGCTGAACGGCTTGGTGACGTAGTCGTCGCCGCCGACGGTCAGTCCCTTCACCTTCTCCTCGGTCGAATCGCGCGCGGTCAGGAACACGACCGGCACGTGATGACCGTCGGCGCGCAGGCGCTGGACGACCGCGAACCCGTCGCGGTCGGGAAGCATGATGTCGAGCACCATGAGATCCGGGCGGAACGCCGCCGCGGCTTTCAGGGCGTCGGAACCAGTGCTCGCCACCTCGACCGCGAAGCCCTCGTAGCGCAAGGCGGTCGCGACGAGGTCGGTGATGTTCGCCTCGTCGTCGACGACGAGGACGCGCGTATCGGCCACCCCTCCATGGTGCCATCGTTCTTTGTGTGATTGCTGTGCGCGCCCTGAGGGGCTCGCGAACAGATTCGTCGGCCTCCCAGGCCGATCCCAGGCTGGGGTACGACGATGGTGTCCCCCAAGGCGTTCGAGGAGACACCGCATGAGGCAAAGTCGTTTGGTGACGGGCATTGCCGTCGTGACCGCAGTGGCGGCCGGCGGCGTGGGTGGTGCGCTGATCGGTGTGCCGGCGCTCTCCGGAGCCCAACCCTTCTCGAAGAGCGCGACCTCCACCGCGGCGTCGGACGGCACCAAACCGTCGGGGCACATCCGGGGCGACTCGGCGTTGCTCGACGCCGCCGCGAAGGCGCTCAACCTCACTACTCAGCAGCTGTCCGACAAGCTGAACGACGGCAAGACGACTATCGCCGACGTCGCCAAGCAACAGAAGGTCGATATCAACAAGGTGATCGACGCGATTGCCAGCGCCGACCGTGCTCGCATCAGCGACATCGTCAACAAGCCGTGGCCGAAGTTCGGCGCCGGTCCCGGCGGTGAGCGGCACGGCGGCTTCGGGATCGGCCTCGGTGCCGGGCTCGACTCAGCCGCCAAGGCGCTCGGCATCTCGTCTGACGAATTGAAGACCGACCTCGCAAAGGGTCAGACGATCGCGCAGATCGCGAAGAGCAAGAACGTCGACGTGAACAAGGTGATCGATGCGCTCGTTGCCGACGCGTCGGCGCGGATCGACCAGGCCCAAAAGGCCGGCCGCCTCACCCAGGCCCAAGCCGACAAGGCGAAGGCGGATGTCAAGACCCGGATCACCGACTTGGTGAACAACGGCTTCCCGAAGGGTCCGAAGGATGGTCCGTTCGGGTTCCCGGGTCGAGAAGGCCGCCGCGGTCCGTGGTCGGGATCGGGGTCGGGGTCGGCGTCGGGGTCGGGGTCGACACTGCCGACTTCGTAACCGGCGCTCGAGCGGCCCGTCGCACGCGGGCCTAGATTGCACCGACGAGCCGAGATTTCGACGGACGAGATCGACTGACGAGGAGCGCGCCATGCCGGAGCGCAAGAGTTACGTGTCGGGAACGCCGAACTGGGTCGACCTGCAGACGACCGATCAGGCCGCCGCGAAGCAGTTCTACGGTGAGTTGTTCGGCTGGAAATACAACGACCTGCCGGTCGACGAAGCCGGCGGCGTGTATTCGATGGCGACGCTCAAGGGTTCCGACGTCGGCGCGATCTCGCCGCTCGGCGATCAGGCCGCGGCAGGTATTCCGCCGCACTGGAACTCGTACGTCAGTGTCGACGACATCGAAGCGACCGCGGCCAAGGTTGCCGGTGCGGGCGGCACGGTGATCGCGCCGCCGTTCGACGTCCTGGACGCGGGGCGGATGGCGGTGATCCAGGATCCGACCGGCGCCGTGTTCGAGCTGTGGCAGGCGAAGAACCACATCGGCGCGTCGCTCGTCAACGAGCCGGGCGCGTTCTCGTGGAGCGAGCTGATCACACCCGACGTCCCGAAGGCCGCCGCCTTCTACAAGCAGTTGTTCGGTTGGACTTCCGATACGCACACCGGGCAGATGCCGTACACCGAGTTCAAGATCGACGGCAGCAGCATCGCGGGCGCCATGAATCCGCCGATGCCCGGAATTCCTCCCATGTGGGGCATCTATTTCTCGACCGCCGACACCGACGCGACGGTCGCCAAGGCAAAGTCGCTCGGTGCGGCCGTGTTCGCGGAGCCGATGGACATCGAGCCGGGGCGTTTCGCGGTACTCGCCGATCCGCAGGGCGCGATGTTCAACGTCATCAAGATGAACGAGGCCTGACCCGGATAAGTTCTCACCCCAGCTCGCGGCGCATGACCTTGCCGGTTCCGTTGCGGGGAAGCTCCTCGACGAACTCGACATCACGCGGCACCTTGAATCGCGCCAGGTTCATACGCACGTGCTCGCGCACCGCCTCCGCGTCGAGCGCGCCCGCGGTCCGAGTCACGACGAACGCTTTGAGGCGCGAGCCGAATTCCGGATCGGGTACGCCCACGACCGCGGCCTCGACGACGTCGGGATGGCGCGCGATCACGTCCTCGACCTCGCCGGGGAAAACGTTCTCACCGCCGGACACGATCATCTCGTCGTCGCGGCCGTCGACGAACAAGCGGCCGTCGCGGTCGACGTGCCCGGTGTCTCCCGTGTGCATGAAGCCGTCGATGACGGACTTCGATCCGCCGTCGGTGTAGCCCGAGAAGGTCAGCGGGCCCCGAACGAAGATGCGTCCGCTCGATCCGTTCGGCACCTCCTTGCCGTCCTCGTCGAGCAGTCGAACGAGCGTGCCGCGGGGCGGACGCCCGGCGGTCGTGGGTGCGGCCCGCAGATCGGGCGGCATCGCGACCGTCACCGACCCGACTTCGGTCGAGCCGTAGAGGTTGTAGATGACGTCACCGAACGCGTCCATGAAGCGCGTCGCGAGGTCGCCCGGCAATGCCGATCCCGAGAGGGGCACGAACCGGAGTGACGACGTGTCGTAGCGAGCTCGCACCTCGGCCGGCAACTCGAGGATGCGCAGGAGCATGACCGGTACCGCCACGAGGACCTCGGCTCGGTGCCGCGCGATCAGTTCGAGCGAACGCTGCGGATCGAACTGCCGCTCGAGCACCATCGTGTCGCCAAAGAGCAGGCTCGCGGTCGCGTTCGCGAATCCCCACGAGTGGAAGCACGGCGCGGCGACGACCATCTTCTCGTGCGACCGGTACGGCAGACGCTCGAGCAGCGCGAGCGCCGCGCCCGGATGCGGGGTGCCGGCGACGAACGCACCCTTCGGTGGTCCCGTCGTCCCGGAGGTCAAGATGATGATCCGTCCGTCGCGTGCCGGCCGGGGCAAGGGCGGGCCGTCCGCGTGGCGCCGCGCGACGTCGTCAAGTGTGCGGATCGCGTGTTCCGTCGAGCTCGTCTCGTCGGTCCAGGCGACCAGGCGCGCCTCGATGCCCGCCGCCGCCGCGAGCGCACCGAACTCGTCGTCGTGCACCAGGACAATCGCGCGCTCGCGCTGCATCACCGCGGCGATCTGCGGGGCCGCGAATCCCGTGTTGAGGTACAGCGCGTTCGCGCCGAGCTTGGCCAGCGCGCCGGTGATCTCGAAGAAGTAGCGGTGGTTGCGACACAGGACCGCGACCGTG
>JAUZEM010000329.1 GCA_030839005.1 Actinomycetota bacterium
GTCACTGTGTCGAATGTTCCTGATGCGGAGCACGTGGTCACCATCGACAACGGCAGCCCCGGATTGCGCGATGTCACGATCAAAGTGAACGGCAAGACATATCCGGTGCACCTGCTCGACGGTCAACGACGTTCGGTCGACATCGCCGCTGCGCTGCACTCCGGTGACACCAATACCGTCGTCATCTCCGGCGTCGGTCCGAAAACCTCATACGCGGACGTGATCATCTGGGACGGCGTCGGCGCCTGACTCTGAGACTGACCTGCTCAGAGGCGCGTACAGGCCCGACCGGCACCTGCCGACCACGCGCACCCAAAGGGCCTCTTGACGCGTCTCGCGGGTCGGAGAAGGATCGGCCCCACAGCTGGACACAGGGGGATGCCATGGAGACCTTTAGTGAGGAACGTCTCGGCGAATTCATGGGGACGATGGCCGGCTACATGACCGGAGGCGCGCTGTGCTTCTCGGTCTTGCTCGGCGACGAGCTCGGCATTTACCGAGCGATGGCGGGAGCCGGCTCGCTGTCAGCCGACGATGTCGCCAAACGGAGTGACTGCAACGTACGGCTCGTGCGCGAATGGCTCGACGGGCAAGTCGCCGGCGGCCTCGTCAACTACGAGCCCGCCAGTGACAGCTACGAGCTGTCGGCCGAAGCGGCGATGGCGCTCGCGGACGACTCGTCACCGGCCTTCGTCGCCCGCGGTATGAACGCGTTCGCTTCGCTGTTCATGGACATCGAGAAGATCAAGAGCGCATACCAGGGAGACGGCGGGCTTAGCTGGGGCGACCACCATAAATGCCTGTTCAACGGAACGGAGTGGTTCTTCCGCACCGGGTACCGCGCCAGCCTCGCGACGCAATGGATACCCGCACTCGACGGCGTCGACGACAAGTTGCGCAAGGGCGCGAAAGTTGCCGATGTCGGCTGCGGACACGGCGCATCGGTCGTCGTGATGGCCGAGGCGTACCCGAAGTCGAAGTTCTGGGGCTTCGACTTCCACGCGCCATCGATCAAGACATCGAAGGCGCGCGCGTCCGACGCGGGCGTCGCGAAGCAGACAAAGTTCAAGGTCGCTACCTCGAAGGACTACGAAGGCACGATCGATCTCATCAGCTTCTTCGATTGCCTGCACGACATGGGCGACCCGCTCGGGATCGCACGATACGCACGCGAACATCTCGAAGACGACGGCACCGTGCTCCTCGTCGAGCCGTTCGCGCTCGAGAACCGA
Source organism: Actinomycetota bacterium (assembly GCA_030839005.1). Taxonomy (GTDB): domain Bacteria; phylum Actinomycetota; class Acidimicrobiia; order IMCC26256; family PALSA-610; genus PALSA-610. The sequence continues at coordinate 1,233 of JAUZEM010000329.1, forward strand.
GTCCAGAACATCAGCGAGAACCCCATGGCCGCGCTGCTCTATACCGCATCGTCGGCGATCTGCACGCCCAACTCACTCTCGCAAGAAGTCGGACTCGGCCTCGGCGCCCAAGCCGGGCCCGGCAAGCTGCGTGAGGTCATGAGCGACGCCGGGTTCTCACGCTTCCGGGTCGCCGCCGAGACGCCCCTGAACCTGATCATCGAAGCCCGGCCCTAACACCCGTCGTCAACCCCAGCCCGGACAGAGTTCGGCGCCCGTGGGCGCCACGCGCGCCGACGTGGGATGCTGGGCGCGTGCCCTCAGACGCCGCGAGCGGTCCCATAGCCGCTTCACCGCTGCCCGAGGGCACGGTCACGGTGTTGTTCACCGATCTCGTCGAGTCGACTCAGTTGAACCAGCAACTCGGTGACGAGTCCGCGAACGTCGTGCGGCGTGAGCTCGAGCAGGTTGCGCTCGAGTTCATCGAGCGCCAACGGGGTGTGGTGGTGAAGGGGATGGGCGACGGCCTCATGGTCGCGTTCCAGTCCGCTCGTCGCGCGGTTACCTGCGCGCGGGAGATCCAGATCGCGGTCAACGACCGGAACCGCGATCACCCTTCACAACGCGCGGTGATGCGGATCGGCCTCCACACGGGTGAGGTGATCGAGGACAGCGGTGACCTCCACGGCGAAACGGTGATCATCGCCAAGCGCATCGAGGGTGTCGCACCGGCGGGCGGCGTTTTCGCGTCGGAGACCGTGTACGGCGTGCTCGGTACCGCGCGGGCGGAATTGGTTGATCGCGGCGAGTTCGAGCTGAAGGGCATCGACGCGCCGTGGCGTCTCTATGAAGTTCCCGTCGCTTACGAGCACGCCGGCGCGGTGCTCGCCGACGCGGAACGTTCACCGTATGTCGGCCGCGCGAAGGAGCGGGAGGCGTTTGCCGGGCTCGTCGCGCGCGCGGCCGGCGGCCACGGCGGGATGGTCTTCGTCACGGGCGAGGCGGGGGCCGGGAAGAGCCGTCTGATCCAAGAAGGCTCGGACCTCGCGCGCGAGCAAGGCATGGCGGTGCTCGTCGGCCACTGCCTCGACATGGACGCGCCGCCTCCGTACCAGCCGTTGATCGAACAGTTGGATCAAGCGGCCCGGGGTCTGCCGCCCGAAGCGTTCCGCGAGCTGCTCGGCGAGAATGCGCCGGAGGTCGCGCGGCTCATGCCGGAGTTGCACCAGATCTACGACGACGTCGGCGAGTCGCCGGCGCTCCCGCCCGACCAAGAACGGCGGTACCTGCTGCACGGGTTCGGGCGGTTCGTGGAGCGCGCCGCGCTCCGCCGGCCGCTCGTTCTGTGCTTCGAGGATCTGCACTGGGCGGATGAGTCGAGCCTGCTGTTGATCAGCGCGCTCGCGCAGATCGCCGCAGAGCTTCCATTGCTTCTGGTCGGGACGTACCGACCCGGGGAGATCGGCCCGCTCGACGGCCTCTCGCGCGCGTTGGAGGATCTGACCCGCCGCCGGCTCGCAACCCAGATCCATCTCTCGGCGCTGTCGGAGTCGGATGTCGCGTTGCTGCTCGCTGGCCGCGCGGGTCAACCGCCGCCGCCGGAGCTCGTATCGCTCGTGTACGACGAGACGGAGGGCAACCCGTTCTTCGTCGAGGAGGTGTTCCTCCACCTCAAGGAGCGCGGCGCGCTGTTCGACGACTCCGGCCGTTGGCGCAACGGCGTGGAGATCGCCGACACGGAGGTCCCGCGCACGGTTCGTCTCGTGATCGAACGGCGGCTCGAGCGCGTCGGTGGCGACGTGCGCAAGGCGCTCACGGCGGCCGCGGTTGTCGGCCGGAGCGCGAGCTTCGAGCTCTTGCTGGTCATCGCCGGCCTCGACGAGGACGCGCTGCTCGACGCGCTCGAGGAAGCCGAGCACGCCAACCTGGTGGACGGTCAGAACCGCGGTGGTGAGGTCGTCTACAGCTTCGTGCACGAACAGATCCGCCAGACGCTGCTCGCCGATCTGTCCGCGCTGCGGCGCCAACGCATGCACGTCCGCGTGGCCGACGCGATGGAAGAGATGCTGGGCAACGCGGCCGGCCAGCGTGCGGCGGACATCGCGAACCACCTGCAGCTCGCGGGCACGACGGCGCCGCGCGACCGCACGATCCACTACCTCGAGCTCGCGGCCTGCAACGCGGTCGCGGCGGTGGCGCCCGAGGACGCGATCCGTCACGTCGATGCCGCGCTCGAGCTGTTGGGCGACGGCGATGGCACGAAGCGGGCCGAGCTGATGGCCATCCGGGCGCGCGCGCTTCGGGCGATCCCTCGAATCGACGACGCACTCGCGGATCTCGCCGCGGCGCTGCGGCTCGCGCCGACCGGCGCGGTCCACGACACCATCCTGCGTCAACGCGCCGGGCTACACCTCGACCTGTTCAACGGGCCCGCCGCATCCGCAGACCTCACCAACGTGCTCGAGTCGGTGCGCGCCCGCGGCGATCGGGCGGCCGAGCTCGATGCCCTGCTCGCCCTCGCCCGCGCGCATTACGTCCGCTCGCTCGACGAGCAGGAGTACGCGCCGATCGCACGGGCAACCTACGAGGAGACGTACGCGTTCGCGGCCGCGATGGGCGACAAGCGGGCGATGATCGAGGCGCTCCTCCCGACTGCGTGGTTCACCGACTATTGGGCCGACTACCACCCCATCGCGCGGGCCAACGTCGAGGAGGCGGTTCGGCTGGCCGACGAGCTCGGAGACGAGCGGCTCTCGATCGAGGCGCAGACGGCCGCGCTGCGGTTTGCCGGGCGGGAAGCCGCCGAGCGAGCCGAGCAGCTCCGGACGCGACTGGAGTCCATGCACGACCCGGTGCGGCTCAAGGAGCACTACTTCTGGCTCATGTGGCAGTACTTCTGGCGCGCGCAACTCGAACGATGTGTCGAGACGTGCGACCTCGGGATCGAGCTGGCGCGCCAGCTCGGCTCCGCGCCCGTTCAGTACGGGTCGATCAAGACGCTCGCGCTCGTCGAGCTCGGACGTTACGACCTCGTCGACGCCGCGCTCGGCCAGGAAGTGACCGACGACGCGCATCCGTTCGGGCAGGCGAACCAGGCGTACGCACGCGCGCACTATCTCGCCGCGATCGAAGCGTGGGAACCGGCCGCCGCCGCGGTACTCACCGGAATGCAACAAGCATCCGCGTTGTCGCGCGTGTGGATGCAGCTCGGCCTCCTCGCGGTCGCGATCACGCTCGAGGCGCGCGCCGGCGACGAGGTGCGCGCCGAGACCGCACAGGTCGCAGCGATCGCCGACGTCGCCGGGATCGGACCATCGGTGCTCGCCCGGGCGGAGGCCGAGCTCGCGGCCGGCGCCGCGAGCGAGGCGCGCGACCACCTCGTTCCCAACGTCGCGTTCCTGGAAGAGATGGACGCTCAGCTCGAGCTCGCCCGCGCCCTGGAATGCCTCGCTCGTGCGTGGATCGACCTCGGCGACTGGAACGAGGCCGTTGCCACTGCCGACCGCGGGCTCGTGCTCACAGCTCGCTCGGGTCAGCTCCCGCTCACCTGGCGGCTGCGCGGCTGTCGCGCCCACGCGCTCGACCAGCTCGGCCGCGCTGAGGAAGCCAGGGCCGCCCGTGCACAAGCACAAGACGACTTCGACACACTGACGGGTCGAATCTCCGACCCGGCTCTGCAAGCATGGTTCATTCGTCAACCGCTCGCGGCCCGTTGGCTCGAGCGCACGGCCGAACCCACGAACGAAGAGGCGGGAACATGACCGAGAAGACGGTGCTGCGCGAAGGCGGGCCCGAAGACGTCGGCATGGACCCGAAGCGGGTGCAACGCGCGCGCGACATGCTCCACGCCCACGTGGACCAGGGCAACGCACCGACGGTGGTTGCTCTTATCGCGCGGCGCGGGGTCATCGTGCTTGCGGAAGCGGTCGGACAGCGGGGGCCAGGTCTCGAACCGGTCGCGGTCGACAGTGTGTTCAACATCATGTCGGTGACGAAGCCGATCACCGCGACGCTCGTGATGATGCTCGCGGAGGACGGCTTGCTCGGCATCAACCGCGAAGTGACCGACTATCTCCCCGAGCTCGCCGCGGGAGACAACGCGCGGGTGCTCGTGCACCACCTCCTTACCCACACGTCGGGGTTCGACGACGACGTGACGTCCGAGCTGATCGGCAAGCGGTTGAGCGCGGGCGAGCTGACGCCCCCGCCCGAGGGTGTGCACGGGCTCGAACACCTCTTGTTGTCGACGACGTGGGACGCGCGGCGCACCAAAGATGTCGGGCGGCAGATGATCTATGCCAATCACAACTACACGCTGCTCGGCGAGATCGTGCGCCGGGTCAGTGGCCAATCGCTCGACGCGTTCGCCCGAGCGCGACTCTTCGAGCCACTCGGGATGCACAGCACCGGCTACGTGCTCGACGATCGCCAACGCGAACGTTTGGTGCACCGCGCGCCCGACGTGCCGCTCGGATCACCGGATCCCGCCTCGCTCAACCCGGGATGCGAAGGACCGGAGTGGGAGACCTTCGACAATGGCATGGGGGGCGTCAAGGCCAGCGCGCCCGATCTCGCGATCTTTGCCCAGATGTTCCTGAACGGCGGCGCGTACGACGGCGCGCGGGTCTTGAGCCGGGCCGCGGTCGCGGCAATGACGCGCAACCAGATTCCGGGTGTCCCAACCGACTTCGCCGGGGTCTGGCACGCCGAAGGCGGTTACGGCTACGGCTGGCTCGTCGATACCGCCGAGCGGTGGGCGTACTTCCAGAGTTCGCTCCGACCCCTGGGAACACTGTCACATCCCGGCGCCGGCGGAGCCAACGTGTTCTTCGACCCCGCAAACGAAATCGTCGGCGTCGTGCTCGAGATCGCGTCGGTCCTGAGCGAAGACGCGGAACCCCTCCTCGGTGTCTTCGAGCGCTTCGAGAACGTGATCTATTCGGCCATCGAGGACTGACCGCGCAACGCGGTGGCGATGGCCGGCGTGCACGGGTTCTGCGACGACCGATTCACCCCGCTCCGCGACCTTTTCCGCGCGGGTTTCGAGCGAGGCCGCGACGAGGGCGCGTCGCTCGCGGTGGCGATGGACGGCCGGTCCGTCGTCGACCTGTGGGGCGGGTACCGCGACCTCGCGCACACCAAGCTCTGGGAAACGGACACGTTGGTGTCGGTCGCCTCGACGTCGAAGGTGATCGTCGCGATCGCGACGCTGATGGTGTGGGATCGCGGCCTGATCGACCTCGACGCACCAGTCGCGACGTACTGGCCCGAGTTTGCTCAGGGCGGCAAGGCCGCCATCACCACGCGACAAGTCCTCGTGCATCGTTCCGGGCTGCCGGGTTTCGGCCGCGCGATCACGGTCGATGACGTCTGCGACTGGGATCGCATGATCG
>JAUZEM010000330.1 GCA_030839005.1 Actinomycetota bacterium
CTCTTGCCGAGCCGCACCGTCGTCGCGCCCATCACGCTGCCGTCGACGTAGCCCGCGTCGCGGATCGAGCCGTCCTCCACTTCGATCCAGCCGCGGAGCCGGTTCGCGAACCGGAAGTGATCGTCGCGCGCCATCTCGTCGAGGTCGTACAGGACGTCGGGCGGCGGGGCGTCGTAGTGCGTGAAGCCCGAGTCGAAGATCACTTTGTTCACGCCGGTGACCGCTTCCGACGGAATCCACGACAGGCTGGTGACGGTTTGTTCCAGGCGCACGTTTTTCGACCTCCGTTCGACGGACCACTCGTAGGGTACGGAGAGTGCTCCCGGCTGCCCAGGCAGAAGGCCGGTGTCGCGAGAGTGGTGGTAGCACCCTGAGCGCAGGGTGCCCCCCGCCTTGTGCGACGACCCCGCGATCCATTCCAATCAGCGTGTGATCACCGTGTTCCTCGCCGACGACTCGCTCCTGGTGCGAGAAGGCGTTCGAGCGCTGCTCGCCATGCAGCCCGACCTCGAGGTCGTCGGCGTGGCCGAGGACTTCGAGGGCCTGGTCGCAGGCGCAGCCGAGACGAATCCGAACGTGGTCGTCACCGACATCCGGATGCCGCCGAACTTCCAGAACGAGGGGATCGAGGCCGCCAAGCTCGTGCGCATGCGCAATCCGGGTACGGGCGTCGTGGTGCTCTCGCAATATGACGAACCCGAGTACGCGATCGCGTTGCTCGCCGACGGAGCCGCGGGCTATGCCTACCTGTTGAAGGACCGCGTCGGCGACGGCGATCAGCTCGTCCGCGCGGTGCGCGAGGTCGCGACGGGCGGCAGCATGCTCGACCCGGCCATCGTCGCCGCGATCGTCGATCCGGCCCGCAAGGAGGGCGAGCTCGACGAGCGCGAAGAGCAATTGCTGCAATGGATCGGTGAGGGCCGGCCGGTCAAAGCCATCGCGACCGCGTTGAACATCACGGCCGAGGCCGGCAACGATTTGATCGAAGAGCTGTTCTTGAAGCTCGCGAAAGAAGCGAGTGCCGGACGCGAGAGCGCGTTGCGGCGCCTGCGCCTGCTGCAGAAGGCGATCGTCGACCGGGAAGAGCAGGGCGAGACGTTGCGACGCATGCTGCCGGGCGGATTGGCCGAGAAGCTGCGCGACGAAGGCCGCGCCATCGGTGAGACCGAGCGCCTGACCGTGACCGTGCTCATGTCGGACGTCCGCGGCTATTCCGGCATCGCCGAACGGGTGCAGCCCACCCCGCTCGCGGGCATGCTGAACACACATCGGGCCGAGATGAACGCGGCGATCCTCGCCGAGCTGGGGACCGTGATGCAGTACGTGGGCGACGCCGTGATGGCGGTCTTCGGCGCACCGTTCCCGCAAGCCGATCATGCCGACCGGGCCTTGGCGGCGGCGATCGGAATGCACGAACGCCAACGCGTGGTCAACGAACGGTGGTGCGCCGAAGGGCTCCCCGAGTTCGGGCTCGGTATCGGTCTGTCGACGGGCGAAGTCGCGGCCGCGCTGCTGGGCTCCGACGCGCGCATGGAGTACACGCTCGTCGGTGACACCGTGAATCTCGCGCAACGGCTGCAGGACCTCGCGCGACCGGCCGGTACCACCGTCTTGAGCGGGCCGACCGCGGAGGCGATCGGCCGGCCGCTCGACCTCGAGCCGATGGGCGAACACATGGTGAAGGGCCGGGAGACGCCCGTGGACGCGTTCCGTCTACGGGTCCGACAGGGAGGGCAATCCGATGCATGACGTTTGCACTGCGCGGGCCGTCCGCAAGACGTTCGAGGCCGACCTCGCGCCAGTCCGTGCCTTGCGGGGCGTCGACCTCGACGTCGCCGCGGGTGAGTTCGTCGCGATCATGGGCCCGTCGGGCTGCGGGAAGTCGACATTGCTCAACCTCGTCGCCGGTCTCGATATCGCCGACGAAGGCGAGATCACAATCGCAGGCGAGGCAGTGACCGGTCGCAACGAGGACGAGCTCGCGCGCATGCGGCGTCGCCACATCGGCATCGTGTTCCAGTTCTTCAACCTGCTCGAAGGTATGACCGTGCTCGAGAACGTCGTGCTGCCGGCGGTCATCGCGGGAACGAAGCGTCGCCCGGCGGAAACCCGCGCCCGTGACATGCTCGACCTGCTCGGGCTCGCCGACAAGGCCCGACAACTGCCCGGCGTGCTCTCGGGCGGGCAGCGGCAACGACTCGCGATCGCACGCGCGCTGGCGAACGAGCCGACGATGCTTCTCGCCGACGAGCCCACCGGCGCGCTCGACACCGCCGGTGGCCACGAGGTGCTCGAGCTGTTCAAGCGGCTGCACGCGGACGGTCAGACCATCTTGATGGTCACGCACAACGACGAGGTCGCGTCGGCGGGCGACCGGATCGTCCGCATGCGGGACGGCCGCGTCGAGTCGGACGGCGTCGAACGTTCGGATGATGCCACTTCCGCCACGGTCTGAATAAGAGATGTCCACCATCACGCACCGTGTCGACGACCGCGACGCTTCGGGTGTCACCTCGCGCGCTCGCTTGTCCGCGACCAGCACGATCGCTGCGGTCCTCGCGTTGGCGGGCCTCGTCGCCGGCATCGCGGGCGCGCGCTCGCGGGGTGACGCGCCGGCGTATGCGGCGGCCTTGCTCGTGGGCGCGTGGGCAACGGCGACAGTCGTGGTCGCGTTCCGACGACCGACCGAAGTCCTTCCCGTCTGGCTCGCAGTCGCGACGCTGGGGGGCGCCGCGGGACTGGCAAGCGATCGTCTGCTGGGCGTCGTTCCTTACGCCTTCGCCGCGCTCGCGGCCACCCTGCCGACGGGAACGATCACGGGTCGTCGGTTCCGGGCGACGCGCCGGTTCCTCGTTGCCATCGCAGTGGCCGGCGCACCGTTCGTGGTGGCGATTGCGCTGAACGACGGCCTGCAGATCGGGGTCGTCGTCGCCGAGTCGCTCCTCCTGGGCGCGATCGCGCTCGGTGCTTTCGCCCTGCGATGCCACGACGCGTCGGCAATCGATCGCGCGCGACTTCAGTGGACGGGTTGGGGGGTCGTCGTCGCAACCGGAGTCGCCTGTGTGGTCGGCCTCATGCACGCGTTGGTCGGCTGGCCCGACGCGCTCGGCGTGCCCATCGCCGCCGGCACGTTCTTCGTTCCGTTCGCGATCGCGCTTGCGGCGTTCGACGCCACTGTGCTCCGCGTCGACCGCCTGCTGGTACGCACGATCGAGACCGGTGGGCTCGTCGTACTCGTCGGCGTCGTCTACGTCGTCGTCGTGCTCGGGTTCGGGGAAACTCCCACCGCAGCATCGCGCCGGATGCTCGGATTGTCGCTCGTCGCGGCCGCCATCGCCGCCGTGTGCTTCATCCCGGCGCGCCATCGACTCGAAGAGCTGGCGAACCGCCGCGTGTACGGCGATCGGCGGGCTCCGGACGAGCCGTTGCAGACGTTCGGCGCGCGTATGTCACGCGCGATCCCACTCGACGAGCTTCTCTTGCAGCTCGCGGAATCACTGAAGCTGAGCATGAACCTGATCGCGGCCGAGGTGTGGACCGGCACCAACGGGGTGCTCGAGCGCGCCGCAGCAGTTCCCTACCGAGAGCCTGAGACGATCAGGCTCGCCGAGAAGGAGAGCGAGGTGGTGGCCCGCGCTCACACGCAGGGAAACGCGTGGATGCAGGTGTGGCTCCCAGCCCTCGTCGAGCAGCACCGGGACCGGGTGCTACGCGTCGCGCCGCTCGTGCACTCCGGCGAGCTCCTCGGAGTCGTTCTCTGCGCCCGCACTGCCCAACAGCCGCCGTTCAACGAGGAAGAGGAACGCGTGCTCACCGAGCTGGCGCGACAGGTCGCCCTGGCGCTGCACAATTCCGCGCTCGACACCGCGCTGCAGGCATCCCTCGTCGACCTGCGCTTCGCCAACGAGGAGCTGCGAGCGTCTCGGGCGCGCATCGTCGAGACCGCCGATCAGTCGCGTCGCCAGATCGAGCGGAACCTGCACGATGGCGCGCAACAACACCTCGTTGCCCTCGCGGTGAAGCTCGGGCTCGCCCGCCAGCTCGTGGGAGCCGATCCGGCCGCAGTTGCGACATTGCTCGAGGAGCTGCGCGCCGACGCGCAGGCCACGCTCACCGAGTTGCGTGAGCTCGCGCACGGCATCTATCCACCCCTGCTGATGGACCGCGGCCTCCCCGAGGCGTTGCGAGCCGCGGCGAACCGGTGCGTGCTCCCAACCGAGATCGACGCCGACGTCGGTCGATTCCCGCCCAACGCCGAGGCCGCCATCTACTTCTGCTGTCTCGAAGCGCTGCAAAACGCCGGGAAGCACGCGGGCGAAAGCGCGCGGATCAAGGTGACGGTGGAGGCCGACGATCAGGTACTGCGCTTCGCCGTAGTCGACGACGGCGCCGGCTTCGACACCGCGAGCGACACGATCCGCGGGCACGGATTCGTCAACATGGCCGACCGGCTCGGCGCGATCGGCGGAACACTCTGCGTCGAGAGCTCACCGGGCCGTGGCACGACGATCAGGGGCGAGATTCCGCTCGCGTCGACGCCGGAGTGACGTCCGGTCACGGGTGCTCGCGATCCCACAACTCTCGTACGAGGGCCGGACCGAAATCCTCCTTGTGCACATACGCGAGCGCGCCGACCTCCCGCGCATCGGCGGGCAGATCGGCTTCGGAGTAGGTCGAAAGCAAGATGACCTCCACCTCCGGATGCTCCGCCCGAATCCGCCGGGTCGCCTCGATGCCGTTGATGCCAGGCAGGTTGATGTCCATCAACACGAGATCGGGCGGATCTTCGTCGACGGCAACGAGGGCGGCTTCGCCCGTTTCGGCTTCGGCCGCGACCTCGAACCCGGCGGTCATGCCGATCACCGTGCGGGCGACCGCGCGGAACGGGAGCTGATCGTCGACGATCAGCACTCGTACGGTGCGGGTCGAATCCTCGGTCACATCCATCGGATCCATCGTGCGACACCTTCCGCCCCCGGCCAAGGGTGCCAGCCCCCCATCAGCCGGGTGGGCTGCCGGGGCCGGCCTCGTTGAGGAACAGCAACACGGCCTTCACCCGCCGGTGCACGTCGGGCTCCCCCGACAGGCCGAGCTTCGAGAACAGCGAATTGATGTGCTTCTCGATTGCCCGCTCGGAGAGGAACAACGCCTGAGCGATGCCGGCGTTGTTTCGCCCCTGCGCCATCTGCTCGAGCACTTCGCGCTCGCGCGGGGTGAGGCGCTCCAGCCCGGACGCCGCCCGCTTCGTTCTTTGCGCGACGAGCGCTTCCACCACCATGGGGTCGATCACGCTTCCACCGCGGGCGACCTCTTCGATCGCGTGCACGATCTGCGCACCGTCGGAGACGCGCTCCTTGAGGAGATACGCGCGGCCCTCCGAGCCGCGCTCCAGCAGTGCAAGCGCGTAAGCCGGATCGACGTACTGCGACAACACGACGACGCCGACCTCGGGGTGCGACTCGCGCAGCGCGAGCGCGGCTCGTATTCCTTCATCGGTGCCGGAGGGTGGCATGCGGATGTCGGTGAGAACGACGTCGGGCAACTCGCGGTCGACGAGGGCGATGAGCTCGTCGTACGTTCCGCCGGAACCGGCGACCTCGAGTCCGTCCTGGTGGTCGAGCAGCTTGATGATACCTTCGCGCACCAGCAGGTTGTCCTCTGCGACCACGACCCGTAGTGCCATCGGAAGCAACGTTACCGCCGCGCCGCGCCGACCCGGCGACGCTGACGACTCCCTAGTCGGTCCGCAGAGCAGTCGCGGGCTTCACACGCGTCGCAAGCCAAGCGGGAACGAACGCGACGACGGTAACCGCGAGCGCGCTGAGCACTACGACTATCGCGATCACTTCAGCCGGCACCACCGACGGTTGCACCGATCCGATGTTCCCGGCGACCGCCCGCCACGCCGCTCGCCCGATGACGACCCCGAGCGGAAGGCCGACCAAGAAGCCGATGAAAGCGAGTGTCCAGGTCTGCCACATCACCGAAAGCGCGAGCTGATTGCGTTCGAAGCCCAATGCTTTCAGGACTGCGAGCTCGCGATTGCGCCGGCCCACCGAGGCGATGAGCGTGTACGCGAGCGTGGTAATCGCGAGACCTGCGAGAAGCGCCGCGAGGAGCAAAGGAAGAGTGTCGACCCGTACGAGGTTCTCGACGTCGCGCGCCGGGATGCGTTGCAACACGTTCGAGCCGAAGTCGTGTTGAAGGCGCGCGAGCGCAACGTTCGGGTCGGCACCGCGCGCGTAGTCGACGAGGAACATCGTCACGATCGCGGTCGGCTCCACGCGCCGAAGACCTTGCAGTGTCACTCCTCCGCCCTCGTCGAGCCTTCCACTGAAGAAACTGCCCGCCGATATCGCGAGCATCACGCCGGTAATCCGCAACGACGCGTGTTTCGCGCCGGCGACGACGCTCACGACGTCACCGACGCGAACGTGCAACCGGCGCATCGTCGCACGCGCAAGCACGATCTCGTTCGGCGATTTCGGAGCGCGACCATCGAGCATGACCGGCTCGAGGTTGCCCTTGCGGGCGTCGACTCCTGCAAGTCCGACGCGGACGCCGTTGATCGTCGGCGTGTCGGGAGGCGAAGCGAGCGCCGAGAACCCCGCGACGTACGGATTCCGCGCCAGCAGGGCGATACCCCGGGCTTCCTGGTCGGCTTGTGCGTTGGAATTGCCGACGACAACGTCGAAATTCCAACCCTGCTGGCGCGGCGTCGCGGCCAGCTTGGCGAGACTCGCACCAAAGGTCGCCGCCGCGACCGCACCGGTCACGGCGATCGCGACCGCGACGATCGCGCCGCGGCGTGGCGACGCGCCGGAATCGTCGGCCGACAACACTGAAGCAACGCCGAGCCGGATCGACGGGCTGAGACCGGCACCGGTGAGCGACTCCCCGAATCGTGCCCGACGCCCGGCCGATGCGCCCCGCGTGCTCTGCTTCGCCGCAGTCGAGCGCAACCTCGACGCGGCCGCCACCGTGATCGCGAGCGCGATGACGAATGACACACCCACGAGGACGCAGAAGCCCGCGCCCAACATCGCAACGTTGACGCCGAAACCGCCATGGATCTCCGCCTGTCGGGCCAGCCCGATCGGCGCGAGCGGTGACGTCGCGATCGCGATCACGATCGCGAGGAATGCGCCCGACACCGTGATCACGATCGGCCGAGCGAGCGCGACCGCCACGAGTTGTCGCCGCGACATTCCGATCTCGAGGAGCTTGCGATGATCGGCAAGCTCGGAGCGCAGCATCCGCGCAACGTTCAACGCGAAGACAAGCAGTGTCGCGATGGCGGCAACGACGGCGAACAGCCACAACGCGATGACTTCGACGTTGATGCCGTGTTGCACGGCGTTCGCGGCTTGGACGATATCGGAGCCGGGCAGTATTTGAATCTTGTCGCGCGACAGCGCGAGAGCCGACCGGGTGAACGCCGGAAGATCCGCGACGCCATGGCGAAACCGGACGCGGATGATCTCGCTACCCGGCAGCACCGCGCGGTCCACACCGAACGCGTGTGCCAGCCTGCCGACGAGCGCAGGCGTGACGTACACGGTGCCTGACGAGTCGTTCGTGACGTTCTGACGAACCGGCACCACCGTGATGTCGGTCGGCTCGCGCACGACTCCGACGACGCGAACTGCGTAGCGCGGTCCCTCGGGACGCATGGCCGCGACGACGCCGGAGTCGCCACCCGAGAGTGCCTGTCGCAGCGTGAAGGCGTAGAGAGTGAACGACGAGCCGGGACGCAGGTGATGCGCGCGGGCTTCCTTCTCGTTGACCACTACCTCGTCCGACCGATCCGGTTGCGACCGCCGGCCGTGCACCACCATCGGGCGCTCGATCGTCTGGAGCGCATCGACGTTCGCCGCGCCGAACACCGCGGTCGTCGGATCGAACCTCGACGGGTTGGTGCTCATGAGCAGATACGGAAACTGCATCCACCGTTCGACCTGCGGCAACGACAACACGCTCTTAGCTACCGCCGGCGTCGTTGCGAA
>JAUZEM010000383.1 GCA_030839005.1 Actinomycetota bacterium
ACGCCCGCCAACACCGGCGACTCGTCCGGTTCGCATGGCTCGGCTCGCTGGTGCTCGCGCTCTTGACAGTCGCGGCATCGGTCGGCGCGCTGGTCGCGCTGGCGGCGCGCCACGATGCCAACGCCAAGGCGGCAAAGCTCAGCGTCGCGTACGACGATCTCCGGCGCGCCGTCGGCGCGCGCGACGCTGTGCTCGGTCAGCTCGAGAGCGCGAAGGGCGCCCTCTCGACCACAAAGTCCGCGCTCGACGCGAACAACAAAGAATTGGCGGTGCGGCAGACGGCGCTGCGGAACCTTGATCGCTCGCTTCGTACGGTTCAACAGGATCTCGGCCAGACGCAAGCACGTCTCGCCGACGTGAACGCGGCCAACAGTGCGCTCGATGTGCAGCTCGCGAAGACCCGCGGTGACCTCGGCGTCGCATCCGGGCAACTCACTGCGACCCGGACGTCGCTCGGTGCCGTGCAGGACGAGCTCGCCAGCACACGGAACGACCTCGCCGGCACACAGGACGCGCTCGGCAGCACTCGGAACGAGCTCAGTACCACACAAGACGCGCTCGGCAGCACACAGGACAGACTCACCAACACACAAGATGCGCTCGGCAGCACACAGGACGCGCTCGGCAGCACACAGGACGAGCTCGGCCGGACACAGGACGCGCTCACCGCGACCGCGGCCGACGCCTCGTCGCAGCGGCTCGCACTCGACGCGCTTTCGCAGCAGGACGGGCAACTCGACCTCGCGCTCTTGCTCGCGCCGCAGTCGTGGCAGGCCGCGCCCACGTCGCAGGCGCGCGACGCGCTGTTCCAAGTCGGCAACACGGCGCAGGGGCTCACGCGGTACCTGCGCCCCCGGTCGCTCGCTCCGGCCGCGGCCACGCAAGCAGCCGGTGCCGATGACGCGACCTTCAAGGGAGTTGCGGCGCTGTCCCGTCACGGTCGCTATGCCGCGGAGTTGGTGGAGCACGGCGACAGGGAGATCGTGCTCTGGGACCTCGCGGCGGCGCCGCCAACCGATCGCATGATCGACCCCGGGATCTTGGACCCGACCGCGATCGCGTTCTCGTTCGACGAGAGCCGGCTCCTGGTGTGGGGTAGTGACGGGCAGCGGCTTGCGCTGCGCAGCATCCCCGTCGCGGGCGGAGTCAGTACGCCCCGTGGATGCGGCGCCTGCACGTGGACGGTCTCGACCGTCTCGAACCAGGTTGTGCAGGGTGACGGCACGCAGAACATCCTCCTCGACGCCGCGACGCTGACGCCGGAGGGGTCGAGGCTCGCGGGTCGCCTGGGCGCGGGCTTCGGCGAGTGCCGGCGCATCGATGACGCCCACATGCTCGTGCTCGCCCCCTACTTCGGCGACACGACGACGTGCTTCAGCCCGCACGGTCGCTATCTCGTCGCGCATACCGACAACGGCACATTGCGCCTCTTCGACCTCGCGCAGGGCGGCGCCGCCGTTCCGCTGCCGCTCGGCGCCGACGCCGCGCGCTTTGCCTTCTCGGCCGACGACAACAACATCGCGGTCGCGATCGGCGACCAGGTCGACGTCATCGCACTGCCCGCGGGTACCGTGCGCTTCCAGCAGCCCGTCGCCGCCGCGCGCGGCCTTGCGCTGGGTCCGGAACCGGTCGAACCCGAGAGCGGCGCGACTGATCTCGCGGCCCGCTTGGTCGTCGTCGACGACTCGTGCCATGGCCACCTGTTCGCGGTCGCGACCGGCGCGACGACGGCCGACTTCGACGCGTCGTCGTTGCGCGACTGCACTGCGATCAGCGCCGAGTTCAGCGCGCGCGGGCACCGCATCGCGGTGACGGGAGGCGGACAGGTCCTCTTCGTCGACGCGGCCACCGCCGCGTCGAACCCGCCGCTCGAGAGTTACGAGTTCTGGTTCGGCGGCGACCAGCAGGAGTCCAAGGCCGTGATCCGCATCGGCGGTCTCCTCGAGGTATTCGACATCTCCAACAATGCTCTGGTCGCTGTCCTGCCGACGTCGGCGTCGGGCCCACCAACCGTCGCGCCCGACGGCAAGACCATCATCGTGACCCAGACCGCACCGCTGCCGACGCTCGTCCTGCACCTGGACAATCTCGACGTCGAAGGCGCGGGGCGGCTGACCAGCCTGCCCGGATCGGCCGGCATCGCGGGCGTGCTCTACGTCGACGGCGATCACACCGTGGTCGGATGGGAAGACGTGGGAGGGAGCACCACTGCGCGCGAGTGGGACACGTTCCAGCTCGGCGGCAGCCCGGTCGTCACCACGGCTCCCCGGGCCGGGATCCTCAATGGCCATTTCGGCACGCTGACCGCGATGTCGCCCGACGGTTACACGAAGGCGACGCTCACACGCCGCGACATATTCGAGAACACCGTCCAATTCACCGATCTCCGAAGCGGGAAACGCAGCGCCGGTCCCGTCATCAAGCCCGAAGACGGCCGACCGTCCGGGTTGTGCTTCTCCGGTACCGGCCGCTATCTCGTCATCGACACAACCGGCCTCCCCGACGGCAGGTGCGGCCCGAACCGGAGTTCCTTCCCGCCGTCGCCTGTCAGCCAGGTCTACGACACGCGCACCCGCGTCGTCCGCCCCATGCCCGGAGAGGTTGTCGACTTCACGCCCGACGACGAGTTCGCCGCGGTAGTGAACGGCGGCTCGGTGCTGGTCATCGCTCCGAGCACCGGGCAGGTCCTCGGCACGATCGATACCAAGGCGACCGCGCCGCTGCACGTCGTGGTACGAGACGGCGGCCGCAAGCTCATCGTTTTGGACGCGACCGGTCGGATCGCGATCTGGGACACGCTCTCGGCGCGGGTGACGACGGGACCAAGAGCTGTCGCGACCGATCCGAACCTCGCGCTCGCCGCGACCGACGACGCCGAACTGATCGCGATCGGTCAAGGTGGCGATGTCGAGTTGCTGGGCGCCGACCTGAATCCCGTGAGCGGGCAACTGCCGGCGCGACTCGGTGCCCTCGGGGGCTCGCCGATCACGTTCAGCCGGGATGGTGCGCTCCTCGCGACGGGGACACAGATCTGGGACGTGCGCGGTGGCTCAGGCGGTTACCGGAAGGTCGGCCCAGATCTCCCCGAGGCAGCCGAGGCGCTCGTCTTCACGGCCGATGGCAGCGCGCTCTTGACGACCGGCGACACGGAGGCGTTGCCCGCACCGGTGCGCCGCCTGCTCATCGAGCCGCAACTGCAGATCGAGGCGGCGTGCTCCCTTGCCGGTAGAACATTGACCGAGAACGAATGGGGGCAGTTCCAACCCGACCTGCTCGCTGACGCAACGCGTGCATGTCGTTGAAAGGTGGGGTGCCGCAGGGCTCGAACGCCTAGTGATCACCGCGAGTCGCGTGCAGCCGTCAGGACT
>JAUZEM010000390.1 GCA_030839005.1 Actinomycetota bacterium
CAAGCTCGCTCGCGCCGCGGCCGACGAGGGTCACGATCTCGTCGGGTGCGGCGGCGACGGACTGGTAACCGAAGTCGCGGGCGTCGCCGCCGACGCGGGTTGCCGGCTCGCGATCGTACCGACCGGCGCCGGCAACGACTTCGCCCGCGTGCTCGGCTACGACCCCAAGCATCCACTCCGCGCATTCGACGTGGTCGCGAACGGCGACGACCGGCTCGTCGATCTCGGGCGCGTGAACGGGCGCTGGTACACGTGCGTCACCGCGTCGGGCTTCGACGCGGAGGCGAACCGGTGGGCCAACACCGTTCGGAGACTGTCCGGCACCACCCTCTATGTCGCGGCCGTCCTGCGCACGCTCGCCGTCTACAAGCCGCACCGGTTCCGCGTGACCGTCGACGGCGACGCCCTCGAGACGCGAGCTTGGCTGGTCGCGGTCGGCAACGGTCCCGCGTACGCGGGCGGCATGCGCGTCACGCCCGGCGCGCGGCTCGACGACGGCCTGCTCGATGTCACGGTCGTGGGCGCGATGTCCCGCCCAGAGTTCCTCTGGACTTTTCCCAAGGTCTTCCGCGGCAACCACGTCGCCCACGCGAAGGTCACGACCCTGCGCGGCGCGCACGTGCACCTCGAATCACTCGACCCTTCGATCCCGATGGAGGTCTACGCCGACGGCGAACGCGTCGGGCCGCTGCCGGGGACGATGGAAGCCGTGCGCGAGGCGCTGACGGTCCGCGTACCTTCGGCCTAGCCGGCCGCGGTCGGCGGGTTCCCGGCGGCCGTGAGTGCCGCCGTCAACGTCGTGGTCGCGCCGGTCACCGTGATCGTGCCGCGCATCCCTTGCGCCTCATGGCCCGGGATCGCGCAGAAGGATTCATACTTGCCGGCTTGGGCGAAGAAGGCCACCCCGTCCTTCTTGGCGCCGGCCGCGTCCAGGCTCAGCGATGCGAACAAGGTCGACGGGTCGCGCATGTCGAAGGTGTGGCCGGCTCCCGCAACCGTCACCACAATCGTCGCGAGACCGGTCTTGGCGGGGAGCTGGTTGGGCGAGAACGCGAGCCTGCCGCCCGGCGCGGCCGTCACTTGAATCGTCTGCTTCGTCTTGAGGGTCGCGGGCAGCGTCGTCGGCCCGGTCTTCTCCGGCTGCGAGTGGCCGAGCACCAACCACCCGCCCGACATGATCGACAGGATGAACGCGGCGCTCACGAGGGTGATCGCCGACTGGCGCATGCGCGGGGCGGCCGCCGACAGCAGGCTCGCGCCGAGGAGGATCATCACCGTGATGATCGATCCGACGATGATCGGAATGTGGCCGTGACCCGACAGGAACAGCCGCGAGATGTTCAGCACGTACGCCACGAGCCCCACGACCACAGCGATCGGGAGCACGAGCGGCACGAGGAACCGCTCAACGAGCGGCCGCTGCCAGAAGGGAATCGGGTCGGCCTCGGTCGTTGCCGCGTCACCGCCGCGTTGAGCAGGGACGGGCGTGCCGGCGTCGCCGGTCTCGACTTCGCGTTCTTCGGTCGGGGTGTTGGTCATTACCGCTGCAACTCCATCAGCTCCCGGTCGAGGTCGCGCGACACACGCCGCGCGGGGGGTCGCGTCTCCTCCGCGTTGTACCAGCGGAAGAAGACGACGGTGATCGTGATCCACAGACTGAAGCCCACGAGGACCTTCATGATCAAGCCTGCGAAGCGCATGTCGTCGAGCGCCGACAGGCCCCACAGCCGCGGGACGGTCTCGTAGAACTTGTACAACGGCCGGTCGCCGAACGTGAGGAACGACGCCGGCACCGTCGGCACAACGGATTGCAGGAACAGGAAAAGCATGCGGGCGAGCGGCTGCAATCGCGGCACCTCGGGCAGAGGGCTCAGCAAAGGCATCCACACGATCAGCGACGACACCACGATCAGCGCGTGGATCGCGAAGTGCAGGAGCGCGTGGTGGAGCGAGGCGTTCACGACCACCGGGACGTGGGTGATGATGATCACGAGGTTGAAGATGATCGTCGCCGGGATCAATCGCGACAGGTAGCGCACGGTGCGCAGCAACCATCGCGGCGACAACAGCCAGCGCGCGAGCCACGCGGGGGTTCCCATCAGCAGCAGCGGCGCGGCGATGATCGCGTACGTCGTGTGCTGCACCATGTGCACCCAGAAGAAGTACCGCTCGCCGAGGTCGTGGATCGGCCAGTCGGACGCGACCCACAACGCCAGGAGGCCGGCCGAGAAGGTTGAGACCTGGAAGCGCGTCACGATCGCCGAACCCGTCGGTGCCAGCCGCGGTCCCAACCGCTTCAGCGCGAGCGAGTATCCGGCCGCGATCGCACCGATGAGCAACCACACGTCGGGGTGCGGTGCCCAAGCGGGAAAGGCGACGTCGGCGAGCACCATCACCTACGACTTGAGGACCGTGCTCGAGAAGAAGAGCAACAAGATGCCGTACACGACCGAAGCGAGGATCAATCCGGTCAAGAACAGCCGCCGGAAGACGTGCGAGTCCTGCTTCATGTGCATGTACCACGCCACGACGAGGAAGAACTTGACCGCCGCCATGACGCCGAGCGCGACGATGAGCAGGTTCGAGTTGACGTTGCCCTCGAGGTAGGAGGTCGCAACCTCGACCGCAGTGAGGATCACGAGCACGACCGCGATCAGGACGTACTGCCGCGGAGCGGGATGCGTGTGCGCTTCCGCCAGGACCGGGGTCGCGCCGGCCGCAGGTTCGGGCGCGGTGCCCGCGCCGACGGATGTCTCGCCGGCCGGAACCGTGACGAGGTCGGTACCTTCGGTCATGCGTGCGTCCTCAGTGCGTCGGGATCAGATAGATCGCCGTGAAGATGAAGATCCAGACTATGTCGACGAAGTGCCAGTAGAGCCCGGCGATCTCGACCGCCTCCGATTTCTCGCTCGGCAGGCGACCCTGCATGGAGCGGGACCACACGAGCAACAACCACACGATGCCGACCGTGACGTGCGCGCCGTGCAGACCGGTCAGCACGAAGAACGTCGTGCCGAACATGTTGGTGCCCAGGTGCAGTCCCTGGCGGTAGAACTCCGTGAATTCGTATACCTGCCCGCCGACGAAGGTCGCGCCGAACAAGGCGGTGGCCAGGAGCCAGATGCGCAGACGGCGGTGGTCGCCGCGCTGGATCGCGGCCAGCGCGAGCACCATCGTCAGCGAACTCATCAACAATACGAACGACGTCACCGACGTGAACGGGATGTTGAGGAGCTTGTCGGGCGTCGGCCCCTTGAGGAACTGCGTGTCACGACCGCGATAGAGGAAGTAGGTCGAGATGAACGCGCCGAAGAACAGTGCCTCGGAGGAAAGGAAGAGCCAGATCGCGAGCTTCGGATTGCTGACGCCGGTGTTGGTGTCGTGACTGTGATCCGCGTGCCCGCCGGGCGCGAGCTCCGAGGATCCGGTCGTGACGACTGCCTGGGCCATCAGTGGGCCTCCGTCCCGCTCGGCTCGGGTTCGGCCGACGGCTCGATCGCCCAGCCGTTGAGCCCGAAGAACGCGACCACGACCCCGGCGGCGAGCAGGTACCAGTTCTTGAACACGAAGCCGTAACCCATGATCGGGAGCGCGATCGCGAAGATCAGCGGCCAGTACGACGGCGACGGCATATGGATGCTGTGGGGATCGAAGCCGGCGGGCGCGTGCTCGGCGTCGTCGACCGCGCCCCCCGCCGGCAGCTTGACCAGGCGACCCTCGTCGTCCTCGGTGTACTTGCGGTGCCAATAGTCGTCGATGCCCGTGACGATCGGGACTACCGCGAAGTTGTACTCGGGCGGCGGCGAAGGGATGCTCCACTCGAGCGTGCGACCGTCCCACGGGTCGTGCGACACCCGCTCACCGCGGCGAGCCGTGAAGATGACATTCACGATGAACACGGCCACCGACGTGGCGATGATGAACGCACCGATCGTCGCGAGCAGGTTCATCGTGTCCCAACCCATACCCGACGGGTAGGTGTACGTGCGCCGCGGTTGACCCTCGAAGCCGAGGAAGTGCATCGGGAAGAACGTGAGGTTGAACCCGATGACCATCAGCCAGAAGTTGAGCTTGCCCATCCTCTCGTTCAGCATCGTGCCGAAGACCTTCGGCCACCAGTAGTAGAAGCCGCCGAACACCGCGAACACGAGACCGCCGAACAGCACGTAGTGGAAGTGGGCGACCACGAAGTACGTGTCGGTCTGCTGCGTGTCGCTCGGCACGATCGAGTGCATGACGCCCGACAGGCCCCCGACCGTGAACTGCGCGATGAAACCGAGCGCGAACAGCATCGGGGTTCGCAGACGCACCGCGCCACCCCACACGGTTGCGAGCCAATTGAAGATCTTCACGCCGGTCGGGATCGCGATCAGCATCGTCGAGAGGCCGAACGCGGAAACCGCGACCGGACCGAGCCCGGACGTGAACATGTGGTGCGCCCAGACGCCCCAACCCAGAAAGCCGATCGCGATTCCCGAGAACACGACGATCGAGTAGCCGAAGAGGGGCTTGCGCGAGAAAACCGGGAGGATCTCGGAGACGATGCCCATGCCCGGGAGGATGAGGATGTACACCTCGGGGTGGCCGAAGATCCAGAACAGGTTCTGGTACATCAACGGGTCACCACCGGCCGCCGCATTGAAGAAGTTCGTGTGGAAGTTGCGATCCATGAAGACCATGATCAGCGCCGCGGTGACGGGCGGCATGGCGAACAGGGTCAGGAAGGCGACCACGAGCATCATCCACACGAATACCGGCATGCGCATCATCGTCATGCCCGGAGCTCGCATGTTGAGGATGGTCACCAAGAAGTTGACCGCAGTCGCCACCGAGCCGATGCCGAGCATGATGATGCCGACGGTCCAGAAGTCGGTGCCGCGCCCGGGGAGATAGCCGGCGGCGAGTGGCGTGCTGGTGAGCGGCGCGTAACCGAACCAACCGCCGTCGGGCGCGCCGCCGAGCGCGAACGACGAATAGAGGAACAGGCCGCCGAGCGCGAAGACCCAGAAGCCGAGCATGTTGAGCCGCGGGAACGCGACGTCGCGGGCGCCGATCATGAGCGGCACGAGGAAGTTGCCGAACGCCGCCGCGATCGGCATCCCGAGCAGGAACACCATCGTGGTGCCGTGCATCGTGAAGAACTCGTTGTAGCGCGCCGCGCTCAGGATCGTGCCGTCGGGCTGCGCGAGTTGGAGGCGGATGAAGAGCGCCTCGATCCCGCCCACGACGAAGAAGCAGAGCGCGAGCGTGGCGTACATGATCGCGATCTTCTTGTGGTCGACCGTGGTGACCCAACTGAACTTGCCGGTCGTGGCTCTCGGACGCTCGAGGATGCGAATGCGTCGCTCGGGGGCCTGGATGACCGCGGGGGGATCTTCGACAGTTGTCATTTGCCTGCACACTCCGAAGGCGGGTTCGGGTTGGTGGCGGTGTTGGTCAGCAGGAAGCACGCGATCTTCTGGGCTTCCGCTTGGCTCATGCCCACCTGGTTGAAGGCAGGCATGTGCTGCACCAGCTTGCCCATCGGCTTGCGCCCGGGCGCGTCGTAGACCCAGTGCCAGAGGTTGTCGTAATTGAGGAGGTACTTGTCGCCGGCGAACGCGGTGCGATCGGCAAGGTGCGCGAGGTTCGGAGCGACGGCGCCGGCCGTGCCGGACTTGAAGCTGTGGCAGCTCGCGCACTGGTACGTCGTGTTGTTGACGCCGGTCTCCAACGCGGCCTCCGACGTCTTCGTCGCGAGCTGGCTCTTCACCCAGGCGTCGTAGTCGGCGGGCGTCTGCGCGATCACCCGCAGACGCATGTCGGCGTGCGACAGCCCGCAGTACTCGGCGCATTGTCCCAGATACGTGCCGGGCTTGTCGGCCTCGAGCTTGAGGAACTGCTTGCGGCCGGGAACGACATCCTTCTTGCCGTTGAGCTCGGGGACCCAGAACGAGTGGAGCACGCCGTTCGCGTAGCAAGGCGCCGGCGAGCACGCGGGCGGACCCTGCAATGTCAGCGAGATCGGCGCGCCGATCGGGATGTGCAGCTCGTTCGCAGTCTCGACTCCGTTGCCCGGATCGTCGTAGTGGAATTGCCACCACCACTGTCGCGCCGTGACCGTGACGTGCACGACGTTGGGTCCGGTCGGCTTCTTGGCGAGGCTGAAGATCGTTGCGATCGTCGGCACGGCCATCACGAGGAGGATGAGCGCAGGGATGATCGTCCAGCTGATCTCGAGGATGGTATTGCCGTGCACCTGCTTCACCGCGCGCTCTTCGCCCGGCTTCTCGCGGAAGCGCAGCGCGACGAAGAAGGTGCCGCCGATCACGCCGAGGCCGACGAGCACCGCGATCCAGAAGAACGGCTCCGTCAGATGAAGGATTTGGCGCGAGTACTTGCCCGCCGGGCGCAACGCGTTCTGCTTGTTTTTCGGCCCCGTGCTGTCACCACAGCTCGCGAGCGTGACGACGGCGATCGCGATTGCGGCGGTCGCGCCTGCGCGCCGGAACCGTTGCGTGCGGTCCAACATCAGCCTCTCTCGGCGACGAGTCTCTGCAGGAGATCGGCCGGACTCTACAGCCGTCGATTCTCCGAAACTCAACTCTGGCACACCTCCCCACGTGACTCGCGCACGGAGGAGCGGCAGCGGAGCCGACCGAAGGGGAGGCGCAGCGCGAGCGACCAATGGAGGTGGCGGCACGCGCATGATCACAAGCGGATTGGGCTCGTTCGACCCGGGCTCGACAGTCGCACGGTCAGAGGCCGAGCCGGTCGAGCGCACCGGCCCGGCGCTGCCAGTCGGGGTCGACCTTGACCCGCGTCTCGAGGTGCACACGCGTCCCGAGGAGGGCTTCCAGCTCGTGACGGGCGGCGGTTCCCGCGGCCTTCAGCACCGCGCCGCCGCGACCGATCACGATCCCCTTCTGCGAATCGCGCTCGACGCGCACGACAACGCGCACGACGAGCAGCGGTCCGTCCGCGGACTCCCGCTCCTCCATCTCGTCGGTGGTGACCGCGATCGAGTGGGGAAGCTCCTCGCGCGCGAACGCAAGCAACTGCTCGCGCAGGAGCTCGGCCGCGAGAAACGACTCGGGCTGGTCGGACACCATGCCCTCCGGGTAGTAATGCGGACCCGCGGGCAGCCGCACCTCCAACTCGCCGAGCAGCGCGTCCACCCCGTCGCCCGCACGCGCCGAGAGCGGCACGTAGGCGGCGAAGTCGCCGAGCGCACCCGATGCCTCGGCGAGATGGTCGACGATCTGATCACGCGACGCGACGTCGACCTTGTTCACCGCGAGCACGACGGG
The DNA here is from genome assembly GCA_030839005.1 of Actinomycetota bacterium. GTDB lineage: Bacteria > Actinomycetota > Acidimicrobiia > IMCC26256 > PALSA-610 > PALSA-610. The sequence continues at coordinate 7,290 of JAUZEM010000390.1, forward strand.
CGTGTCGACTTCGGCGAGCCGGGCCGCGACGAACCGGTCGCCCGGTCCGATCGGGGCGTTGGCCTCGATCAGGAAGCACACGACGTCGACCTCGCCCAGCGTGGCGAGCGCTCGGTCATTCGCGCGCTCACCGAGCAGGGTCCGCGGCTTGTGCACTCCGGGCGTGTCGAGGAAGACGATCTGCGTGGTCGGCGTGGTCCGCACCCCCCGAACCTGAGTGCGCGTCGTCTGGGGCCGGTCGGAGACGATCGAGACCTTCTGCCCCACGATCTGATTGAGCAGTGTCGACTTCCCCACGTTCGGCCGCCCGACCAACGACACGAACCCCGATCGGAAGTCGGTGTTCACTCGGCTCGATCGGCGGTGGCGGGAGTCTCCTCGTTCTCCTCGCCGCGCGGGGCAACGAGACGCGTGATGATCACCGACACGATGCGCCGGCCCTGCACGCGTTCCGCGCAGAACTCCAAGCCGTCGACCCGCACGCACTCACCCTCGATCGGAACGTGCCCGAGCGTGTTGAACACGAGTCCGCCGACGGTGTCCCACTCGTCCTGCGGCAGATCGGCGTCGAGCAGCTCGTTCACCTCGTCGATCGGCGTCCGGCCGGGCACTCGGAGCGCGCCGCTCGCCAGCATCTCGACGGCCGGTTCGGGGAGGTCGTACTCGTCGGTGATCTCGCCGACGATCTCCTCGAGCAGGTCCTCCATCGTGACGAGCCCCGCGGTGCCTCCGTACTCGTCGACGACGATGGCCATGTGGAACTTCTCCGTCTGCATCTCGCGCAGGAGCTCGGCGACGCGCTTCGACTCCGGCACGAAGTGCGCGTGCCGAAGGCTCTCGCGCACCGGCTCGGCGCCTTGACCCGCCGCGCTGCGGGCGACGAGATCCTTCAGGAACACCAGCCCGACGATGTCGTCGGTGGTGTCCTCGTACGCGGGGAGCCGCGACTTGCCGGCCTCGATCGCGGTCCCGATCGCCTCGTCGACCGTTGCGTCGGCCTCGACCGCGACCATGTCGGTCCGGGGCAACATCACCTCGCGCACAACCGTGTCGCCGAACTCGAAGATGGAGTGGATGAGCTCACGCTCCTCGGTCTCGATCGTCGCCTGTTGCGCGGCGACGTCGGCCATCGTGAGAATCTCGGCCTCGGTGGTGAAGGGGCCGTGGCGCAGCCCCTTGCCCGGCAGCACGACGTTCGCGACTCCGATGAACAAGCCGGACAGCATCCGCAGCGGCCAGAATCGCGTGACCCAGACGAGCAACGACGAGATGGCGAGTGCAGTGCGATCGCTGTGCTGCAGCGCGAAGGTCTTCGGCACGACCTCGAAGAGCGTGAATACGACGAAGATCTCGGTGACGATGCCGACCGCGATGCCCGCCGCGCCGAGCGACGGCTCGAGGACCGTCCCGAGGATGGTCGCGCCGATCATCTGGCAACCCAGCAGGAGCAGCAGGATGCTATTGAGCGTCTGCTCGGGGTGCTCGAGCAGCCGCAACACGCGCCGGGCGCGCTTGTCGCCTTCCTCCTCCCGCGCAAGCAGGCGGATGCGGCTGGCGCGCGTGAATGCCGTCTCCGCGAGCGAGAGCACGCCGGAGAACGCCCAGAGGACGGCAACGACGACGATGGCCAAGGCGCTCATGCGAAAGCTCCCCGCCCGCGCGCCCTCATAGACGGGCGAACGGTATCCAGGCGAACGGTATCTGGGGGTGCGCCGCGTCCCACGGATCTAGCTCCCGTCCGCCTCACGCTCGACCTCGCGGAAACGCGCGAGCAATTCCTGCTCGCGCCGGCGCATGGTCACCGTCTCCTCGGGTTCCGCGTGGTCGTAGTCGAGCAGGTGCAGGACACCGTGGACGACGAGCAGTCCGATCTCGTCGTCGGCCGGCACGCCCCGCTCGACAGCCTGGCGGCCGGCCACGGTCGGGCACACGATCACGTCGCCGAGCAGCGCGGGAGGATCTCCGGGATCCGACGGCGAGCCCGGCCCGCGGCCACCCTGGTCGGGCGAACGTCCGGCGGGCGGCAGCTCCTCGTCGAGGGGGAACGAGAGAACGTCGGTCGGACCGTCGCCGCCGAGGAACCGGACGTTGAGCTCGGCAATCGTCGACTCGTCGACGAACATCAACGACATCTCGACATCGCTGCCGTACCGTTCGTTGACGCGCTCGCTCTCGAGCACGAGGCGCGCGAGGCGCACCCAGCGCGAAACGTCGACCTCGACGTCATGCTGCTCGTCGGCACCGAACACCGACGGCGACTCCGTCTCCATCACCGAATCCCTCTCATTTCCATGGGTCGACTCCACGCTCCGCTCCCCTGCGGTCGCTGCGCTGTCGTCTCACTTATCCCTCGTGGCGCTCGTACGCGTCGACGATGTCTTGCACGATGCGATGTCGAACGACGTCGCGCGAACCGAGCTCGACGAACACGAGGCCGTCGATCTCTTCGAGCACGCCGCGCACCTGCATGAGCCCGGAACGGCCGCGTCCCTCGGGCAGGTCGATCTGCGTGACGTCACCGGTCACCACGACCTTCGATCCGAACCCGAGTCGGGTCAGGAACATCTTCATCTGCTCGGGGGTCGTGTTCTGCGCCTCGTCCAGGATGATGAACGAATCGTTCAGCGTCCGGCCGCGCATGTACGCGAGCGGCGCGACCTCGATCGTCCCGCGTTCCATCAGGCGAACCACAGCCTCGGGCTCGACCATGTCGTACAGCGCGTCGTAGAGCGGCCGCAGGTACGGATCTACCTTCTGGAGCATGTCGCCGGGCAGGAAGCCGAGTCGCTCGCCCGCCTCGACCGCCGGACGGGTGAGGATGATGCGATTCACTTCCTTGGCCTGCAGTGCCTGCACCGCCAGCGCGACCGCCAGATAACTCTTGCCCGTGCCCGCGGGGCCTATGGCGAACGTCACCGTGTGGTCGCGTACCGCGTCGACATAACGCTTCTGGCCCGCGGTCTTCGGTCGGATCGTCTTGCGACCCCGCATGACCTCGGTGCTGAGCACATCCGTCGGCCGCTGATCGGCCTTCATCATCTCGATGGAGCGACCGAGATTCTCGCGGTCGAGCTCGTGGCCCTGCTCGAGCAGGACGACCATCTCCTCGAACAGCCGGCCGACCCGATCGACCTCGTCACCGCGGCCGGTGATGTTGATCTCGTTGCCGCGCACGAGGATCTGCACCTCGAACTCGGCCTCCACGATCCGCAGAAGCTCGTCGCGCTGGCCGAGCAACCCGACCATGAGGTGGTTGCCCGGCACGAGGATCCGCACGGACGCGTCCTGATCTCGATTACCGGGCGCTCCGGTACCGCGTGCCGGGGTTCGGGGCGCGGGGCCGCCAGGAGCGGGGCTGATGGCGTGCGAGCGTGCCAAGGTGCG
>JAUZEM010000414.1 GCA_030839005.1 Actinomycetota bacterium
CGCCGTGGTTTCGGAGCAAGACCGCGTTGCGATCGCCGAGTGCGGTAGCCACCGCCCGACCCTGATCGGTCTGCGTGATCAGCTCGGCGGTTTCGTCGTACGCGGGCAGCCCGTCGACGAAGAGCACGGCATCGTGTGTGAGCAGCTCGAGAGACGCGCCGGTCGCCGAAAGGGCGGTGGCGTGGGGCGGATGCCCGTGCACGACGGCGCCGATGTCGGGCCGCAACCGGTAGACCTCCGTATGGAGCACAGCCTCGAGATGCATCTCCGGCGAGTCGAGGGCGTCAGCATCGTCGAGCTCGAAGGCAATGACGTCGTCCGGCTCGGTCTCGCCTAGTGTGATTCCCTTCCGCTTGATGTAGATCGTCGGAGTCCCGGGAATGCGGCCGCTGACGTGGCCGAGCGTGAGGTCGGCGTATCCCTCGAGCGCAAGGATGCGACACGCGCACGCGACCTGCTCGCGTAGCGACTGCGCGATTGCTACCACTGGTGAGGCACTAGCGGCGTTCGGTGGGCGGGTAGTCCGGATGCGGAAAGCCGAAGACCATGATCACTTCGTCGGCTCCGGTGTTGGCGACTGCGTGCCACGTGTCGGCCGGGATGTACAGCGCGTCGCCGGGCGCGAACTGCACGGCCCGGTCGTCGAGGCGGAGCTCCCCTCGACCGCTGACGACGTAGGCCACCTCCTCGGTCTCGTGCTTCACGGGCGTGAGCTCGGTCCCCGGCGTGAAGACGGAATATCCGAGCGAGGCACGGTTGCCCTCGGTCTGCTTGTCGGTCACGAGCATTCGGCTCCAGCTTCCGTGTGGGAGCTCGATCGGGTCGACCTGTTCGAGCGAGATGACCGCGACGTCGCTCATAGGCCAGCCTCTGGCCTGTGAGCGGGGGAAGGGGCGTCGGGGGAAACCGGGAGGTTTCCCCGCTCTTTCTCCTCAGCCTGCGCGGCGATCTCAGCGGCGCGTGGGCTGAGGCGTTCCCTAAAGAAGGGGGCACCCCGTGGGGGAAACATGGTTTCCCCCCCGCGAGCGAGCCGTAGGCGAGCGACGCTCATAGGACCCACTCGCCGTCTCGGAGGATCCAGGTTCCGTCGTCGACGATCTGCAGGCTGGCATCGAGCACGACGCCGTCGAGGTGGAGCGAGCTCACGTTCTGTCCGCCCGGGTAGGCGTTGTGGTTGTCGCCGAGGGCGAAGTGGACCGTGCCGCGCCGGCCTTTTTCCGACGGCGAGCCGAACGGCGAGCGCTCGCTGGTTCCGAACGCGAATTCGCCGATCACGTCCGCTCCATCCACGCCCGCGATCACCTCGCGAAGGCGATCGGCCTCGGAGTCGCCCTCGATCTTGGTGCAGCGCCCATTCTCGAGCGTCCACGTGATCGGGCTCTCCACCTGTCCCGGTAGCCCGATGCCGAGCATGACGCCGTCGACGACGATCGTGCCGGCCGTCTTGTCTTCGACGGCCGCGAAAGCGACTTCCGCCCACAGCGGTACGGGGCCCATCATCTGACCACGCTTCTTGATCGGCGTCACCTCGAGCGCGGGCCGACCCTCGATCGAGACGGTCACGTCAGTGCCTTTGGCCGACGTCACGTGGCACAGCTTTTTGCCCTCGAGCGCGGCCATCGCGTCACGGGCCCGCTGCGTCGCCTCCATGATCATCTCGCGGCTCAGCTCCCAGTCACCCATGCCCTCCTCGACCGAGGCGATCTTGCCGTTGGCTGCGCACGTCTCGCGGACGGCGTTCACGTGTGCGAAGCGGTTTGCCCACTCGAGGTTCGTCAGGATGATGACCTCGTCCGAGCTCGTCATCGCGGTGTGCAGGTTGCGCGGCGGAGCCATTGGGAAGCGCGTGTCCGCGCGCCCGCGCACGACCTGAGCCTCGTTGTTCATGATCACCGGCCACGCGCCGCGCTCGACGCACACGTGTGCGACTGCGTCGGCCTGCTCGCGGTGGTCGTCGTCGCAGATGATCGTGACGACGTCGTCCGGTTCGACGGACATGCAGACGTCGACGACCAGCTCGGCATCCTTGCGCAGTGTGTCGACAGCGGTTGCCATGGAGCTCACCTCACTCGCTCGGCGGTGAATGCGGGCAGAACCTCTTTTGCAAAGCGTTCGACCTGCCCGAACTGGTCGATCGCTCCGAACCGGCAGATGAAATGGTTGACCCCGCGGTCGGCGAACTCGCGCAGCCACGCTCCGATCTGCTCCGGAGTGCCGACGGGGCCCCAGTTGGAGAGGTCCATCGCCTTCGACAGCTCGGGGTAGTACTTCGAGATGTAGTCGTCGAACGCTGTGCGGGCCTCGTCCTCGGACTCACCGATGTTCATGGTGACCTGGTACGAGACGACATAGCGGTCGAAGTCCTCGTCGTAGCGTTCCGCGGCGTCACGCAGATAGCCGATCTGCTCGGTCAGCTCCTCTGGATGCTGGGCGCGACAGCACGTCATCCAGCCGTCTCCGTACTGGATCACCCGGCGGCACGCACGCTCCATGCGCCGGCGCATCTCGTCGCTGGGCGTGTCGCCGACGAGGCGTGGGTTCGAGACGACCCAGATCGGCGGCGGCTTCTGCACCGGTCCGAGGGGCGCCATCTCCGTTCCGGAATGGAACGCGACGCCGTCGTAGTCGAAGTGCTTGCCGTGGAAGGTGATCTCGCCCTCCGTCCAGAGCGTCCGCAGGACGTGCAGGCCCTCTTCCCAGATCGACCCGGCCTTCGCGTAATCGAGGCCGAGGGCGGCGAACTCCCGGCGGACGCCCTCCTCGGGATTGCCCTTGCAGGCGCCGAGGATCGTTCGGCCGCCGGAGAGGACGTCGAGGGTCGCCCATTCCAGTGCGAGGTACAGCGGATTGCGCGTCGACGTGACGAGGCACGCCGTGCCGAGGCGGACACGCGAGGTTCGCTGGGAGATCGCCGCGAGCAGGGCGAGCGGTTCGTAGCGCGGCTTCGAGAAGAGGCTGTCGCCGACCCACACCGAGTCGAAGCCGGAATCCTCGACCACGGTCGAGAGGTCGAGCATGGCCTGCAGGTCGTAGTCGGGGGCGATGAGCGGCTCCCTGTTGTTGAGGTTGACGCCGAACTGGAGCGTCTTGTCGCTCATTCGGTCACCTTTCTGTCGAAGGAGACTTCGGCCTCGAGCAACTCGTCG
>JAUZEM010000458.1 GCA_030839005.1 Actinomycetota bacterium
CGTGAACCTCGTCGGGTTCGGCCCGGCGCGCAAGGCCGCGCGCACGTGGCCCGCCGATGCGTTGACGGCGGAGTAGCCGGCCGCCAGATCGTAGGATTTCCGGAATGCCGTTGGACGCTTCACGCACACGAGAGAAGCTGATCGACGAGGCGGCAAGGGCGTTCGCCGCGCACGGCGTGTACGGGGCATCGTTGATCGACATCACGCGCCGGGCCGGTCAGAAGAACCGGGGCGCGCTTCACTACCACTTCGGGTCGCGGGCCGGTGTGCTCTCCGCGGTGCTCGAGCGGCATGTCGACTTCCTCGCGCGTCGGGAGGGCGAGCTGCTCGAGATCGCGCTCGAGCAACCCGACGACGACGTGGAGTCGGTCATCGAGGCGATCGTGCGTCCGGCCACCGAGTTGGCCGAGAGCGGTTGGCGGGGACGGTGTTTCCTGGTGATCCTCGCCGAGCTCGTCGAGGAGGATCCGAGCAGTCTCGACGCCGACGTGTCGGCGGCGCTCGAGCGCACCGGCGGGTACGCGGTCTACGACCTCCTGGCGAAGAGGATGGCCGACGTCAGCACCGAGGTCCGTGCGGAAAGATTCGCGCTCGCCACCGGCTTCATCCTGCGCGCGGTCGCGGACCGCGCGCGCGTCCGGGGTCGGCGAGGGCGACGCGGCCGTCCGCAGCTCGAGCACGAAGCGTTCGTGGCCAACCTGGTGGCGATGTTGGCGGCGGCAATGTCCGCCCCTCTGTAGGAGCTTTGACATAAGGAGGGCTGCTTAGTACCGTCCTGCGGCAGTGGATCACGAACAGCTGATCGCCGAGGCACGCGCGCTGACCGGGCTCGACGACTTCGGCGCCGACGGCTTCCGCGAGGGCCTTTCGGTTTATTGCGCGTCGGTGAGCTCCGAGGCGCGACTCAACGAGCTCGGCGCCATCGCCGTCCGCGCCAACATTGTTTCCAACCTTGCCAACCGTCTGCGGATCGTCGACTGGGCGAGCGCCCACCCCGACGTCGCCGACGAGCGCCTCGATGCGCCGCTCGTGGTGATCGGCATGTTCCGCGCCGGGACGACCTTCCTCAGCTACTTGCTCGAACAGGACGTTCGTAACCGTGCGCTCTTGCGCTGGGAAGCGGGCGACAGCGTCCCGCCGCCGACACCGAGCAGTTTTCGGGTCGGACCGCGCGTCGAAGCCGCACGCCTCGGCAACGACATGCTGGAGCAGCTCAATCCCCGCCTGCGGGCCATCCATCACGAGGAGCCCGACGGCCCGACGGAGTGCATCGCGGTGATGAGCCAGGACTTCAAGAGCCTGTCGTGGGAGGCCATCTCCAACGTACCGACCTACGGCGAGTGGCTGCTGAAGGTCGACCAGCGTTCGGCGTACGAGTATCACCGCTTGGCCTTGCAGGTACTCCAAAACGGTGGCGTCCGCGGCCGGTGGACGCTCAAGAGCCCGCACCACGCGCTGAACCTCGAGGCGTTGACCGCGGTGTACCCCGACGCCCGCCTCGTGCTCCTGCACCGCGACCCGGTCGTACTCTGCGCTTCGGTCTGCAGCCTCATATACACGTTGTCGGGAACGTTCACGGACGCCGACCACCGCGCCTACATCGCCGAACACTGGGTGAAGATGCTCGAGGAATCGATACGCCGCATCGACGCGTTTCGTTCGACTCATTCCGAGCACCCGATGGTCGACGTCCAATACGAGGATCTCGTACGAGATCCCATTGGCGCGGTCGAGTCGATCTACTCGTCGGCCGGCGCCTACGGAGACGACCGCCTCGACCCGAGCACGCGCGGTGCGATGACGGCGTATGTCGCCGCGCACCCGAAGGACAGCGCGGGAGTGCACCGATACGACCTCGCCGAGTTCGGGCTCGACGCCGCGCAGCTGCGAGAGCGCTTCTCCGACTACGTCGACCGGTACCGCGTCCCGAGCAACCCACCCGGGCGCTGAGCTACGGCGTCCGGCCGGAGGTCGCGTCGTCGATCGCCGCGCGCTGCTCGTAGGACTGGCGCAGCAGCCAGAAGCGCAGGAACTTCGCGAGCGAATACCGCAGGAAGAGGAATCCGCCCGTGACGCTCATCGCCAGCCCGGCGATCGCGAGCGGCGTGAAGGAGTTCGAGTCGAGGACGTCGACGTTGGTTCCCGGCGTCGCGGTGACGTTCAGTGACGCGCTGTACGCGCCGAGGGCGATCGCGATACCGGCAACCATGAGGGCCACGCCGAGAAGCTGCAGCAGGCCCTCCATCCTCCCTCGCCCGGTCTTCAACCTCATGTCCGCGATCTCGGCCTTGAATTGCTCGGCCCGGTCGTTGGATTGGCTCATCATCCTGCGTCTCTCATTCGCCCAGATATGCGGTCGACAACTCGGCTTCCATCGCGGCCGGCGTCCCGAAGTTGGAGATCCGGCCCCGGAGCATGATTCCCACCCAGTCGACGATTCCCAATACTGCACGCGCGAACTGCTCGACAACGAGAATCGAGACGCCTTCTTTGGCGACCTGTGCCACGATCTCGTACAACTGCCCGACGACGATGGGCGCCAAGCCCATCGACAGCTCGTCGAGCAGCAACAACGCGGGGTTGGTCGCCAGCGCGCGGCTCATCGCCAGCATCTGTTGCTCGCCGCCCGACAAGCTTCCGGCAAGCTGCCGCGGCCGGTGTCCGAGCTGCGGGAAACGCGCGAACGCGATCTCCTCGATCTCGTTCAGGGAGGTCCCGCCGTGCGTGGCCATCCACAGGTTCTCCCGCACCGACAGATTCGGGAAGATCCCCTTGCCTTCCGGAATCAGGCATACGCCGCGGCGCGCCAGCTCGTCGGGGGCGGCGCCGTTGATCCGGCGGCCGGCGACGAAGACGTCACCGCTCGTCGCCGGCAGCTGTCCCGCGATCACCCGCAGCGCGGTCGACTTCCCACCACCGTTCGGACCGAGCAAGGCCACCACGCTGCCGTACGGGACCGCAAGGTCGACCCCGCGCAGGACGTTGATCGTTCCGTAGGCCGCGCGCACGTCGCGCAGCTCGAGCGCGGTCGCCCTACTCACAAAGGACGCGCTCACGAGGTCGCTGTTCCGAGGTAGGCATCACGCACACGCGGGTCGTGGCGAACGTCGTCGGGTGAGCCGACGGCGATGACCTCTCCGAAGTCGAGCACATGGATGCGGTCGCACACGTCCATGACCAGCGCCATGTCGTGCTCCACGAGCAAGATGCCGAGGCCGTCGTCGCGCACGAGCCGCCGGAGGAGCACGGTGAACGCCCTCGTCTCGTCGTCGGATTGACCCGACGCCGGCTCGTCGAGCAGCAACACGCGCGGCCGGATCATCAAGGCCCGACCGAGCTCCACGACGCGCGCGGTGCCGGTCGGGATCGTCGACACGTCCGCGTCGGCGAGGCTGGTCAATCCGGTCAGGTCGAGGACGCGCTCTGTTTCGTGAGCGACGTTGATCCGGCGCGCGCGGCCTTCGTAGCCCCTACCTAACCCGCTCCAAGTATTGCGGATCTCGCCCGCGACCCGGAGGTTGTCCCGCACGGTCAGATCGGTGAACAATTCGAGCCGCTGGAACGTGCGTGCGATCCCCGACCGCGCGCGCTTGTGCGTGTCGAGTCTGCTCACGTCGCGTCCGTCGAACCGGATCCGGCCCG
>JAUZEM010000375.1 GCA_030839005.1 Actinomycetota bacterium
TGCTTGTCGTTGGCGTTCGAGGCGGCCACGTAGGCCTCGGCCACCGCTTTCACCTGCTCGGGCGTAGGCATGCGCCGACGCTAACGCGTTCTATGGGTCGATCAAGATCCCGTCGAGATGCCCCTTCGGCTCGGGGATCTTCGGGTCGAGTTGCTCGATCGTGTGCACGAGGATGCTCGCCGCGGCGACGCCCGACACCCACTTGTGGTCGGCCGGCACGACGTACCAAGGCGCCCACGGTGTGGAGGTCGCCGTAAGCGCCGCGTCGTAGAGACGCGCGTACTCTTCCCATTTCGCACGAGTGTCGAGATCGGAGCGGTCGAATTTCCACCGTTTCTCGGGATCGTCGAGTCGGGACTGGAGCCGGGCGCGCTGCTCGTCTCTCCCGACGTGCAGGAACACCTTCACAACCGACGTTCCCTCGTCGACCAGCATCTTCTCGAACGCGTTGATGTGTTCGTAACGTCGCTTGCGCTGCCGATCGTCGATCGCGCCGATGACATATGCAGCGGTCACGTCCTCGTAGTGGGACCGATTGAAGATGCCGATGTCGCCGCGCGCGGGGAGCGCACTGTGGATGCGCCACAAGAAGTCGTGTGCGGCTTCGCTCGTCGTCGGAACGTTGAACGACTCCACATCACAACCTTGCGGATTGAGTCCGGTGAACACACGCCGGATCGTGCCGTCCTTGCCCGACGCGTCGAGCCCCTGCAACACCAACAGCACCGACCGGGACCGCTCCGCGTGGAGCCGCCCGTGCAGCACGCTCAGCCGGTCCGTGAGCCTCGCCAACTCCTCTTGCGCCCGGCCCTTCTCGACGCCGAGACGATCGCCGGTGGGTCGACCAGTCAGGTTCGCCTTCGTTCCCGGTTCGACCCGGCACGCATCGCGCATGGACGGACCGTACAGCGTCGACAGCTCGTACGATCACGACGTGCTCGACGACGCTCCCCGCCTGCGCGTCCGGATGCGACGCACACACGGTCCCGGGGTCGACGCGCCGGTCACGCCGGGCCGGCCGACGTCGATCGGCGGGCTCGAGGTGGTCGTCGATGCGTCCGAGGAAGGCGAGTTGCGGTGGTCGGTCGCCAACGCGGGCGACCGCGATCTCGACCTGGACGCGGTCGCGCTGGTCTGGGATGGCGGCGCGGCGGATGACTGCCCCCGAATGTTCGCCAACGGCTACCAATCGTGGACCCCCGCTCGGACCCTGCGACTGGGCATCGACGTCGACCCGTCGCGCGATCCCCGGCCGATCCCACTCGTGCGCGCCGCCTTCCATGCCGACCCGGGGGTTTGTGCACCCGGCGAGCTGAGGTCGGAACAGGTCGCAGTGCTCGCGAGCGGCGACCGGGCGCGATTCGCCATCGGATTCGTGGGCGGCGCGACACATGCGGGCACGATCCGCGTCCGGATCGTCGACGATCGACTCGAGCTCGCGGCGACGGCTTGGCTCGGCGGCGCGACGCTTCGAGCCGGCGAACAACGCGTGCTGCATCCGTTCGTGATCGAGGAGCACGACGATCCATCGGTCCTCCTCGAACGTTGGGCCGACCGAACCGGCCGCGCGGAACAGGCGCGCGTCCGCGCGCCCTTCCTTTCGGGGTGGTGCTCCTGGTACCACTACTTCGAGCACGTCACCGAACGCGACGTTCTCGACAACCTTGCGCTGGCGGACGACTGGCCGTTCGACGTCTTCCAGGTCGATGACGGCTTCCAACGCGCGATCGGCGACTGGTTGCACACCAACAACAAATTCCCCTCGGGCGTCGAAGGTGTCGCGAGCGCGATCCGGGCGAGTGGGCGGACGGCCGGACTCTGGATCGCGCCGTTCCTCGCGGCACCGGATTCGGAGGTCGCGACCTCGCATCCCGAATGGCTCGCCCGCGCACCCGCGGGCGAGAACCCGGCGATCGGGATGTACCACGACGTGTGGGGCGGTGTGATGTGGCAGCTCGATACCACGAACCCCGAGGTGGTCGACCATCTCGCCGCGACCGCGGCGGCACTCGTCGATGCCGGATACCGATATCTGAAGCTCGACTTCACCTTCTCGGCCTCGATGCCCGGCCGCTTCGCCGACCCGACCCGCACTCCGGCCGAACGTGTTCGCGCGGGCTACGACGCGATTCGCCGGGGAGCCGGTGACGACGTCTTCATCCTCGGTTGCGGCGCACCGCTGGGCGCACTGGTCGGAGCGGTCGACGGTATGCGCATCGGAGCCGACGTCGCACCCTGGTGGGAAGCACCGGCCGACGCCCCCGGGCGCCAACCCGCGTACGAGGACACCACGCCCGCGACGAAGCACGCGTTCGTGAACACGTGCACCCGCAGCTTCATGCACCGACGACTCTGGTCGAACGATCCCGACTGCATCATGCTCCGCAACCGCGAGACCCGTCTCTCTCGGGAAACGATCGCGCGCTGGGCGGAGACGGTCGGCGCGTCGGGCGGGCTCGTGCTCGTCTCCGACGACCTGTCGTTGATCGACGCCGACGGTCGGCGGCTACTCGACGAAGTGCTGGTGCGTGCCCGTGCGGTCGACGCCGCGTCACGCGAGGGAACCACCCCGCGCGCGCTCGGGCTCCTCGATCCGCAAGGACCCGGCGGCCTCACCGGGTCTTGATCGGTTTCGAAGCTCGTGTGACGCCGTGAGTCACTGCACGTGCTCGGTCCACCGGTAACCGTCCCAGTACCGCCAGCGCGCCGCCCCCCAAGGGTCGGGGTGCCACCCAGGGGAAGGTGGCGCGGCGTACGCGAACGCGTTCCGCGATCGGCCGCGCCGCACCGACCCGACGATCAGCAGCACGATGCCCACGAACAGGACGATGCCGCCGAGCCCGGTCAGGGCGAACCAACCGAGCACCGATCCGACGGTGGCGCTCAGCGGACGCGCGATCAGGATCGCCTTGCGCGTCGTGCTACGGACGCTGACCGTGTAGTCGCCGGAGGCGGGTGTCGTGAAGCGGGCCGCGCCGACGAATTGATCACCTCCGCTCGAAAGCGTCTCTCGAACCGTGCCGCGGTCGTACACCTCGACACTCGCATTGTCGGCCGCCGAGACCGTCACGTCGCCCGGCGTCAGCGTCACGCGGCCCGGGGAGGAGAACGGCGAGCCGATCGAGCTCTGGCCCGTGTCCTCGTACACCATGTACGTGGCCTTGCCGAGATGCACTCGGACTCTGCTCGGTGCATCGAATCGGATCGGGGTCGTCATCGTGCGCACGATCGGAACGATGCCGGCGATGAACGTCGGGATCGAGATGGCGATGCCTGCGACCACGAGCGCGATCGCCACGCGCAGGCTCGGACCCGGGGGCCGCGCGGCCTTCGAGGTTTCGGCGATGCTCATCTTCATATCATCGCCCGCGAGAGACCCGCGCCGTACCGGATCTTGTCGGCGCCACGGCCCCGTGCGGTTCGTGCTCGCCGGGGCGTGGTATACGGGAGTGATGCCTCGACGGACCCGGCGGTCGTGACGCGGTGAGCGCGACCGGCGCAGATCGAGGTCCGAGGCATCACTACTTCAGCGTCCCTCG
>JAUZEM010000469.1 GCA_030839005.1 Actinomycetota bacterium
TTAATCCGTAGGTTGAGAGTTCGAGCCTCTCCCCCGGAGCCATTCTGATCGCCGTGGACTCGGCGGCGGCAGCTTCGGAGGACCGACCGCACCGAGCTAACTCGCGAGGCGGTGCCGGCGGGTGACGCCGGGCACGCGCAGGCCGACCGCAGTCGCCAGGATCAGCGCGAGTACGAGGAGACCTACCGCTCCGACGGTGAGCGTCGCGAGTGGTGCCACGGTCCCGGTTGCGATCCCGAGCTGCCTCGAGAACGCGCCCCATGCCACGCGGTTCGCGACGAGTCCACAGGGGATACCGATCACGATGGCAATGCCGGTGAGCACGAGGCTCTGCCAGCGCATCGTCGTCACGAGATTCCGGGGCGTGCATCCAAGGGCGCGGAGGATCGCCAGGTCGTCCGATCGGCGCCGCATCGTGCTCACGAGCACATGCGCAAGCGTGGCGACGAGGAGGAGTACGAGCACGATTCCGATCGCGAGGGGGAGCCTGCGCGCGCTGCGGTAGCCATCGATCTCAGCCGGGCGACTGTCGGACCGCAAGCAGGTCGGGTCTGTACACCCTTGCTTCATCAAGAGCTCGCGCAGCTGTTGTTCGCTCCTGGCTGCCGTGCCGGGTGCGAATCGCAACAGCATGTAGTTGTAGCGACCGCCCTGGTCGCTCTCGCCGTTCACCGGGAATCGCGACGCCGTTCCGAGCGCGCCCGTGCCGAGGCCCGTCTCGCCGCCGCGCCCGTTGCCGAACGCAGGAAACGTCGTACGTCCGACGACCCGAAGGCTCGCGGTTGCGGCCCCGATCGTGGCCGCAACGGTGTCGCCGATGTGTGTGTGGAGTGCGCGCATCGTGCGCGCACCGAGCGCGATCTCTGTCGTGTTCCGCGGGAGGCGTCCGGCTTCGACGCGTGGCGCGACGGTGCCCCGGATCGGGTCGATGCCGATCGCGGGAACGGTAAGGCCCGCGATCTTCAGCTCGCCGACGTTGAGCGCGCCGGCTTCTACGACATTGGGGAACTTCGCCAATGTTTGCTCGGCTTCGCGAGGGATCGACCCGAAGCCCGAGCCGATGGCCGCGTCCCAGTTCCAGCCGTACAGGTGGGGCGTCTGGGTCCACCGTTGCAGGTTCGCTCCGAACGCGAACGTCGCCGTCACGGTGGCGACCACCAGCACCAGGCTGGCGAGGACGCTGCGAACGGGTGTCGCGTTCGCGCCCAGGCCCGGCTGAAGCGCGAGTCGCGTGCCGACGACCGCCGGTGTGCGCAGGCCCGAATGCGCGACCAGGTCGGCGACGCGCGATCTCCGTTGGCTCGGATCGCTGGTTCCGGGCCCGGCGCCGGGAAGCGTCGTTCTCGTCACGACCCGCCGCAGCGTTGGAAGCGCGGCCAACATCGTGCCGGCGAAGGTCACGCCGATCGTCGCCAGGCTCAACCCGAGGTTGAGTGAGATGCCCGGATGTGGTTCGGCATCGCGCGCCGCACCGATCGGTGTGAGTGCCGAGAAAACGTACGCCAGCATCGCGGCGAGCACGGCCGCCGCGAGAATGACGGCCGCGAGCGTGGTGGCCTCGATCGAGAACCGCTGCAGTCGTGTACCGCCGAGCGCGCGGAGTTGGGCGTGATCATCGGCTCGAGATGTCAGCGAGCGTCCGAGTGACTGCGCGGCCAGCAGCACGCCGATCAGCGCGAACAACGCTGCGAGCATCCACAACCCGTTGACGAGCGGATCGTTCGCTCGATTCGTCTTGACGAGAGATTCAGTGATCGGGGCGATGGGCATCGAGACGTCGGGTGCGGCGCGGTTTGCCTCGGCGACGGCGGCGCGGAGCGCGGGAAGGTCGGCGGCGCCTCTTCGGAGCCGAACCCGATCGGTGAGAAAGAACACGGACTCCGGGAATTGCCGCGCGAACGCCGGAGTGAGATACACGTGGGGCGCGCGATCCGACGGTGCGAGCAGGAGATCTTCGGGAGGATCGACGATACCGACGAGCTTCAAGTTCAGGTGGGTACCGCGATCGAGTCGAGGCGAGCCGGTCGCAGGGTCGAAGTCTTTCATCTCGTATTCGCGGAGTTCGGTGATGTTGGTCCCGACTCTCCACCCGGTGATCTTGGCCGTGAGGGGAGTGATCGTGATCTCGTCGGCGCGGTCGGGGATGCCCAGACGGCCGGCGTGGATCCGCGCCGTTGAAAGCGTGCGAAAGATCCGAGGTTCGTACGCGACGCTCCCGATCCCGGCTCCCGTGTCCAGCCGCGTGTCGAACTTCCCGTCGTGGACGCGATACACCGCGGCGCCGCCCGACAAGCCGTGGTCGACGACGAACGGCGACCGATGGACGACATCGAGGATCCGCATCGCTGCGGTGCGCAACTTCCGGGTTTGATCCGGGCTCTGGCCGGACGTGTTGGCGTTGACGATCGCGTCCGCAGCGTTGCTCGCGTCCAGTGCGCGGCCATATGCCGTATCGGTGCGCCGCGCGGCCTGCGCGGCAACCAGGGCGGCCCCACCCGCGAGCGCGAGGAGGAGGATCGCGCCGATCCAACGCTTTGCGTCCCGGCGCTCGGCTCGCAGTCGAAGCCGCAGCAAAGCCATCATCGCAGTGTCACGGCTGCCCCTCGCGGCCGCAAACCTGACACCACGACCAGCCGAGGGGTGCAGACACCCAGACGGCGGCGCCACACTTTTCTCCACGGCTGTGTCACATTCGGCCGGCGCCGGCCGTCAATATGGTGTGGCGGCGAAGGTGCAGGGCATCGGTGGAGGCGGGAGCAGGGCCCGGTTGGGACTGGAAGAGCGGTGGGGTCCCGACGGGATCCAGCGATTGCGGGAGCTGTACGAGCCGCTCCGGCGGTTCGCGGCAGTGATCGGCAGTTGGGACGTCGATCCCGACGATCTGGTGCAGAACGCGTACGCCAAGGTGCTGGCGAAGCATCCCGATGACATCCGCGACCTCGGGCCGTATCTCCGGCGGGCCATCGTGAACCTCTCGACGGACGAGCGGCGGCGAACGACCCGTACCAGTGTTGTGTTGCGCCGGATCGGTGCGCCGCTGAGCGCAACCGATTCCTACCCGAGCGATCTCGAAGACCTGATGCGCGTCGAGCCGCGCGTCCGCGCGCTGTTGTACCTCGTCGAGATCGAGCGCCAGCCGGTTGCGGACGCGGCCGAGGTGGTCGGCATGACGAACGGCAGCGCGCGCGTCGCGCTGACGCGAGCTCGGCGCCGTCTGCGCGCCGAGCTGACGATGGAGGCAAACGGTGAGTGACATGCGCGACGCGTTGAACGAGCTGGCGCGGCGCGGCGCGCCTCGCGGCTTCGACGAGGTGCTGAAGGGCGCGGCGTCGGCGGAGCGGGACGCGGCCGAGCGCGACGCGGCCGCGCGCGACGCCGGCGGCGACGACCTCGACACCATTCCGTTGGTGACGGCGGAGCCCGTCGCCCGGCGACAATCCCTGAGCTCGATGATCGCGGCCGCCGGCGTCGCCGCGTTGGTGCTCGTGGGCACGTTCGCGGTGAGCGCCGTCGTCGGCAGCGGCGGTGCCGGATCGGCCGAGGCTGCCGTCCGCCGCTTGGCCGATGCCGTGTCGCACGAGGACATCCTCGCTGCGGCTGACGTGCTCGCGCCCGAGGAAGTCCGCTCGCTGCACGGGACACTCGATCATGCCGCCCGAAAGGCCGCCGAGCTGCAGCTCGTGCAAACCGCGAGCGCGCCGCTCGCGGGCGTCGACTTCAACATTCACGGCTTGAACCTGTCGACGGAATCTCTCGGAAACGGGTACGCGAAGGTCACGATCGACGCGGGGACCTTTACCGCCGCCACGCACAAGACCCAGTTCTCACCGCTGATGCAGAAGGTGTTGCGCGAGTCAGACGACAACTCCTCGCAGTCCGACCTCGCGAAGCTCGCGGAGAACGACAACCTCCCCACGTTCGTGGTGGCCGTCCGCCACGATGGTCGCTGGTACGTGAGCGCGGCGTACACGGTGCTCGAATACGTCCGCGAGTACAACCGGGTGCCAGCGGCCGACTTCGGTTCCGGCGAGCGAAACATCTCGACACTCGGTGCCGAGTCGCCCGACGCGGCAGTGCAGGACTCGATGCGGGCGCTCCAGCGCGAGGACTGGTCGAAGCTGATCTCGATGGCGCCCCCCAGCGAGATCCCCGTATACGACTACCGCGACGCCCTTACGACGCTCGCCCGGCGCAACAAGGCCGAGTCGGACCGCTCGACGTCGGGCTTCACGATCGATTCGATGTCGACGGCCTCGCAGGTGAACGGCGACACTGCGAAGGTCACCCTGACGGCGTCGGGCACGACGGACTCCGGCCACTGGAGCCTCGACGGCGGCTGCTTCGTGGGCCCGAGCGACGAAGACTTTCCGTACCCGTGCGGCGGCGACCCCGTCTACTTCGGGCTCGTGGGGACGCCCTTGTCGGGCCTCGATAAGTCGTCGACGGTCACGGTCGTCAAACAGAACGGCCGGTGGTTCGTCAGCCCGGTGAGTACGGTCCTCGACGTCCTCGATCACTTCATCTCGCAGCTCGACCGCCGTTCCCTCTTCACACTGCTGGACATCCCCAATCAGATCCCGCCCGACGGACCGCTTACGCTCGGCCGGCCGATCGTGCTCCCCGCAGGGACGAGCCAAGGCACGAAGGTGTTCACGTTCCAAGGCCACGAGGGCCAGAATCTCCTCGGCCTCGCCACCGCGCAGTCGAAGCCGTCGTCGACGGCGTCGTCGTACGAGAACTATCCTCCGGCCGCGGTACGTATGTTCGCGCCCGATGGGTCCGAGTTCGGCGAATCCGGCATGCTCGACGGTCAATCCCTGACGTTGCCGAGCAACGGGACCTATACCGTCGTCGTCCAGCGGTCGTATCTGAGCCGGCGCGTCGGCGACGTGACAGTGACCATCTGGGACGCGGCCGACGCTCCGGCGGCCGCGAAGCAACCGCATGACGGTGGTAGCTCGTGCACGTACACGCTCTTGGGCGCGTCATGTTCCTCGACGTCGTCTGGATCGTCGTCGTCGATCGACCGGATCCTCCCTGGCAACAACAGCGGCCAACCCTCGACGAACGACCGCCGCGTGACCGCGACTTCGGTCGCGAGGGGGCCGTCCCCTACGTTCGCCATTCCGACGACGGTGCCGCATGGGTGAAGGCTCGCGACGACGCGCGCGGTTCGCCGACGGTTGCTATCTCGGCGGCGGCGCGGCGCTCCTCGCGTCGGCGTTCATGCGCTGGATCGCGCGGGGCGCGGGGAGCGGACTGCGCGGCCACGCGCTCGTCGACACGCTCGTCGCGCTCGGCAAACACGTACCCGCGCTCTCGGTCGCACGATTGACGATTCTCTGGTACCTCGTGCCCGCGCTCGGCGCGGTGAGCTGGATCGTGTACGGCCTGCTCGGCGCGCGCAGCCGGGGTGCGCGGATCGTCGCGCTCGCCGCACTGCTGGTCTCGGTGCTCGCGGCCGGCGCGTTCCGTCAGCTCGCGGGCACCGCTCGCCTCGGTTGGGGACCGAAGGTCGCGCTTTTGGGTGGCTTCGCATTGTGTGCCGGCGCATGGGTCCCGGACGCATGGCTACGCGCGCGCCGGCCCGCCGCGCGCTCGAGCGAGCCCGCGAGCGTGTAGGTCGCGGACGGGGGAAGACGTTCCGCAGCCCGACTCTGACGCCGCGTACGCTCTCCCGTTGCGGGCCCGTAGCTCAGTGGTCAGAGCAGGGGACTCATAATCCCTCGGTCGCTGGTTCGATCCCAGCCGGGCCCACGCGAACGACGTGATCAGAGCCACAATCGACGGTCGAGGGCGTGTGCGCTGCCCATCCCTTTGCCCATCAAACGGCGTCGCACGGCGCTGTCGTGATTCCGGGCGGCGCCGATCCCGACGATCGGTGCCGGCACCGCCCTCACGACAGGTCAGATCTGTCCGACCTCGCATTCCTTCGGGTCGATGTGACCCAGGTTCTTCACCACGTTGAACGTGCCGCCCTCGGATCGAGCGATGTACATGTTCATGCGCACGTGGTGCTGCCCGGGCACCATCTCGGCCGGGCCTCCGGGACCTTGCGCGATCCGGGCGTGGTCCAACGCCGCGACGACGTCCGCCTGGTTGAGCGAGCCGGCTTCGTTGACGGCCGCCTCCCAGAGCTTGAGGGCCCGGTACGTTCCGGTGCACGCGCTCCCTGCGGTGAGCATCGCGCTCCCGGGGTAGAGCCGTTCGTAGCGGTTGAGGAGTTCCATGCTGAACGGATCCTCGACGGCGCGGTAGTAGTCGAGGCACCCGTACAGGCCTTCGACGTGATCGGCCGGAACCAGGTTCAGGAAGTTCTCGTCGAAGTAGGTGCAGACGATGATCCCACCGCGACGGGTGAAGCCGGCGCCGTGCAGCTGCTCGAGGAACGGCGTGAGCCCGGGCGGGACGATCGTGTTGAACACGACGTCCGCGCCCGTCGACATGATGTCGTCGACGATCCGTTCGTAGTCGGTGTGATCGAGCGGGAAGTACTCCTCCCCGACGATCGCGCCGCCTTCGGCGGTGACGACCTCTCGCACCTTCTTGTTGAGCGTGTGCGGCCAGATGTAGTCGGCCGACGGCATATAGAAGCTCTTCGCGCCGGTCTCGCGCATCAGCCACGGGAAGAACGGCTCGACCTGCTGCGCGGGCACGGGGCCGGTGCAGAAGATCAGCGGGTGGCACTCCTGCCCTTCGTACTGCTCCGGGTAGAGGTAGAGCTTCGCCGCCTGGTCGACGACCGGCCCCTTGATGGCCTGTCGCGTGGAGCTGTAAATCCCGCCCACGACGACGTCGACCTCGCGCTCGACGAGCTTCGTCGCAGCGGCTTCGGCCACGTCGTCGTCGGTTGCGCTGTCCTCGACGAACAACTCGATCGGACGACCGAGCAGGCCGCCGCGCGCGTTGATGTCGTCGATCACCATCTTGGTGAGGTTCACGTTGGCGATACCCATGAAGGAGAGCGCACCGGTCTGGTCGGTGATGAGGCCGACCCGGGCCGGGCGCTTGATCGCGGTTGTCATCGTCGCCTCCTTACGCGCCGTAGGAGCCGAGGAGCCTCGCGGCTTCGGGCTTGCCGAGGTGTCCGGCTTCCTTGAGGATCGGCGGGACCTCGGGGTCGGACACGAACTTCGCCCAGCCGGCCTCGTCCCAGTCGAACAGCGCCCACACGCGGTTTTCCTCGATGGGGTCGCGGAACACGGTCGAGCCCTTCGACCCGTGGAGGGCGCGCTTGTCGGCGCCCTTCGTCCCGAACACCTCGAGGAATCGGTCGACGTTCTCGACGGTCGTCGTTGCCAGGATCATGACTGCTCCTTTTCGGAATGGATCGCGGTGGATCCCACCCACGCCGACCGATCGATCGGCGTAGGGGTCATTCTCCGGACGGGCCGCGGGCGCGGCATCGGTAGACCTACCTATTTCCGCTCGCGCAGTCAGAGCGGGGGTCAGCCGGCGCCGACGACCTGGTGCTTCACGGCCCAGCGCGTCGCCGCGGCGCGGCTGGAGACGCCGATCTTCGTGTAGATGTTCTGGATGTGGTGCTCGGCGGTACGTGACGAGATGAACAGCTGCGTCGCGATCTCGCTGGCGGTCCCGCCGTCGGCCACGAGCCTCAGCACCTCGATCTCGCGACGGCTCAAACCACCCGGACGCACTGCGCGCGCCCGCGGGGCCGGGTCGCGCCGCGCGACGTCGATCTGCTGACGCGCGTACACGGCCGCGTCGCCGAGATCGAGTGCAGCGCCCTCCGCGATCAAGTCGGCGGCGCGCGTCTTCCCGAGCGCGCGGCTGACGCGATCGCCGAGGTCGGCCAGCTCCGGGACGTGGTGTGCGCTCGACGGCTCACGCGATAGCGCCCCGAGCAGCATCGCTGCCGGCGCCGGCCGGTCGAGCCGCTCGAACAACGCCGGCACGCTGGCCAACGTGATGATCAACTGCGGCACGTTGCCCGCCTGCCGGAACGCGGCGATCGCGTCGGCGAACAGCACTAGTGCCGCCTCCGGTTCGCCGTCAGAGGTGTGCAGGCGCGCCGCGTCGCGCGCAAGAAAGCCCTCGAAGAACTCGACCCGTTGCTCACGCACGAAGGCGAAGCCTTCGTCCCACGCCGCGAACGCACGTCGCACGTCGGCCTTCGAGAAGGCCATGCCCGCGATCCAGAGCGCGTACGAGATCCAGTAAGGATTCCCGAGAGACCGCGCCGCGGCGACGGATTCCTCGGCCAACGCGACAGCCTCGTCGGTCCGGCCGGCCGATTGGAGGCCGTCGACGTACGACGCAATGCCGTAGCCCCGATCGCTGCCGTACCGCTCGGCAACGCTGCCGGTGAGCTCGATGTAGCGATCGAGGTCTCCGCAGTACACATTGCAGAGCGCTTCGACGAACGGGGCGTATCCCGGCTCGCACGCGTCGTAGCGGTCGTCGAGCTCGAGCTCGGTCGCCCGGTGTGCGCTCTCGCGGGCGGCCGGCGCCCGGCCGGCGAAGCACGCGTAGCCCGCGGCGGTGCACAAGCGGGGAAGCCGGCGTACGTCGGCCGCGGTCGCCCGCTCGAGCAGCTCCTCGGCCCACGCCAACGTCTCGAACAGCTGTACCGAGAACCCCATGAGCGCGGCATGGGCCGCGATGTCGGTCGCCACCTCCAAGTCTCCGCGCGCCGCGGTCCACTGGTATCCCGCCCGCAGGTTGCCCAGCTCGGCCTCGACCCAGTCGACTGCGTCGCGCCAGCCGGGGCCGTTCCAATGCTCCCATCGCGCGGCCGCCTCACGCGCGAAGTACGCGGCGTGCCGATCGCGCGTGTGCTCCCGCGCACCCGTCTCGGCCAAGCGGTCATCGGCGAACTGGCGGATGGTCTCGAAAAGGCTGTACCGGGTGCGTGTGGCTGTGTGGTCAGCGACCACCAGCGACTTCCGGACGAGTGAGTCGAGATGACGGAGAACGTCGACGTCGTCGGCGCCGTCGAGCACCGCGCACACGCTCGTGAGGTCGAAGCCGCCCGCGAACACAGATGTCAGGCGGAGCAACTCGCGCTCGTCGTCGTTCAGCAGGTCGTACGACCATGCCACCGCGTCGCTGAGGGTGAGCTGCCGCTCCGGCCCCGGCGTCGACCCCCGCAACAGTCGGAAGCGATCGGCGAGGCGGTCCCGTACCTCGACCGCGCTCATGGCGGCCATGCGCGCCGCTGCCAGCTCGATTCCCAGCGGGAGTCCGTCGAGTGTCTCGCAGATCTCGGTCACCGCGGTGGCGGTGTCGCGCGCTCCCAGCCCGAAGTCGGGACGCACCCCGCGCGCTCGGTCCACGAACAGTGTGACGGCATCGGAGGACTCGCCTCCTTCCAGCGCGAGCGGTGGCACGGTGAACACCGTCTCGCCGTCGAGCATGAGCGTCTCGCGTGTGGTGGCGAGGATCTTGAGGTTCCGCGAGCGGCCGAGCATCGCGGCGATGGCCGAACTCGCGGCGGCGAGAACGTGCTCGCAGTTGTCCATCACCAAGAGGAGCCGGCGTCCGGCCAACGATTCGGCGACCGTGTCGATCAGCGCCGAGTTCCCCCGCGGCGTGATGCCCAACACCGACGCGACGGCCGCCGGCACCGAGTCCGGGTCGCCGACTGAGGCGAGCTCGACCATCCACGCCCCGTCGGGGAACTCGCCCTCCAACTCGGATCCCGCTTCGAGTGCCAGCCGGGTCTTGCCGACCCCGCCGACGCCGCTCAGCGTGATCAGGCGGTGCGAACGGACGAGCTCGGCGACCTCCTCGACCACCGCGTCGCGGCCGACGAACGAGCTGAGCTGCTGCGTGAGGTTGCCGCGGAGCGCCTCGCCGCCGCGCAGCATCGGGAAGTCCGCCGGGAGTCCGTCGACGACGACCTGGTACACCGACATCCGTCCGCGCAGACCGCGGAGCCGGTGCTCACCCAATGGCCGCAGATGCACGTGGTTGCGCAACAACACCTCGGTCGCGTCCGAGACGAGCACCTGACCTCCGTGTGCCAACAACATCAACCGCGCCGCGCGGTTCACCTCGGTGCCGTAGTAGTCCCGGTCGCGTTCGTTCGCGGTGCCGGTGTGCAATGCCATGCGCACCGTGAAGTTCACGGTTGTGTCGTCGCGCACCTGTTCCTGCGCCTCGATCGCTGCGGCAGCCGCGTCGTCGACAGTCGAGAACGCGGCGCTGAAGCTGTCGCCACCCATAGCGAACACGTATCCGCCGTGACCCTCGATTGCGCCCCGAACGATCGCGTCGTGTACGCGCAGGGCCTCGGCCATGTCGAGCGGAGCTTCGTCCCACAGGCGCGTCGAGTCCGCGATGTCGGTGAACAGGAACGTCACTGTGCCAACTGGGAGCCCACGCGGCATTCCCGAACGGTAACGCAGCGCCCACGAAGTGGTCGTTGACGAACCACGGTCGAGGCGGTGGCGTCCCATCCAGGGCGAGTAAGGCCTCGGGCTCGCTGAATGATGCCCTACAGCGGCATCGCTCCGAAGACCCCCTCCGCGCGCACCTGCTCCATGAACGACGGTTCGTACGCATCCTCGGGGGTCTCGCGCACCATCCGGTCGAGTTGCTCGGCGTCGGTACCGACGAGGATGCGCCACCGATCAGCACGCACGCCTTCGAGGATGATCGTGGCGGCCTGCGCGGCAGTTGTCGGTGCCTGGTCGCGGAACATCTCGCCTTGGAGCTGCATGCCGTTGCGCAGGTCCTCGTCCGACGCGCCCGATGCATCGATGCCCTGGGAGGCGAGTCGCGCCCGTACCTGTGCGATCTGCTCGGCGTCGAGATGCTTGGGGTCCAGGCCGAAGTAACGGAACGAGTTGAGCACGATGCCCGTTCCGATGTGGCCCGGCATTACCACCGATGCCCGCACGTGCGGCGCGTTGAGTCGCAGATCGGTGATCAGCGCCTCAGTGAAGCCCTTCACCGCGAACTTCGCTGCGCTGTACGCGGTGTGCGGCCTCGCCGGTCCGAGCGATGCCCAGAAACCGTTCACGCTGCTGGTGTTGACGATGTGCGCTTCGTCGGCGGCGATCAACATCGGCAAGAACGTCCGGCAACCGAGGTAGACACCGCCCCAGCACACGGCGAAGGTCGCGTCCCATTGGTTGCGGTCTTCCGAGACGAAGCTGCCGCCGCCACCGATGCCGGCGTTGTTGAACAGCAGATTGATGTGGCTCGTGCTGTGCTCGCTTGCAACATGCTCGCGGAAGTTCAGCCATTGGGCTTCGTCGGCGACGTCGGCGACAAATGTAGTGATGCGCGTTGCGGGCGAAGCGTCCTGTTCGGCGCGCGCGCGGGTCTCCTCGAGCGTCTCTTCCGATACGTCGCAGGTCGCGACGTGGCATCCGTCCGCCGCGAGCTGGCGAACCAATGCACGACCCATCCCGGAACCGCCACCGGTGACGACAGCGTGTCGTCCCGCGAAGTCGCGCACGGTCGGACCGTACCAGCGAGCCCGCCACCTTGCGCAAACGATGCGTCGGCGGCGAGGGCGCGGCTACCGTCTTCGTCGTGCGTGATGGGGACGCGGGATGACGATCGATCACGGCGCGCTGCGGATCAAGTACCGCGAAGAGCGCGACAAGCGGCTCCGGCCCGACGGGAACGACCAGTACCTGCGGCTGAC